>JAIRMD010000076.1 GCA_031258915.1 Prevotellaceae bacterium | reverse complement strand
TAAAAAAGAGTTAGGAAGTAAAACCTCCTAACTCTCTATCAAGCAGCGTTACCTGCGGTCACCGTACCGTAGTACAGCGGTAATGCTTTCGGCTACCCGGGTGTCGGCTCTGGTGGCAGTGGCCACAACGCAAGCGCCGTCCTTTGAATAGCCTAAACGGTCGGCGAAGCGCCGTTCAGCATCTGGAAGCAAATGTACGAACATTTTCTTGAAAAAAAAAATGTGGGAAATTATTCTCTGCACACGCCTATAAAAAAAAGCAGGCGCTCAAAAATGAGCAAGCCAAAATTCCCATTGCTTTTGATGATAAAATTTTGTAGCTTTGCGCCAATAAATCAAACAAAAATGAAGGAAGAATTGACAACGATGATGCACCTTGAGCTTTGCAAGGATGAGCAGGAAGCAATGGATTTGCGGGTTATGCACGTTACTGCTGTAGTGGAAAAACGTGGGTTTTCTCCTGAGAATAGCTTCATTTAGCAATGTAATTTTCAAATATTTTCTTCGTTTTCTCACTGGAGAACTTTATATATCCTCCCCAGTATGAGCCTAACAATAAATTTTTTCCGTATGCTTTTTCGTAAGCAACCTCGTAAATGGGTATATCCTTGCCTTTATACTGGCTTATCCATTGCATAAAATCACTATAATTATCATCATAAGGCAACCGGCGACGCTAAGGTGCGATGGAGCGGCAGGCTGCTGGCTGGCTCGGGCGAATATGCGTTTAGCTGCAGCGAGGTTTCATAATTCGTAATAAAAAAAAATCGCATGAAAAGCATTCTCTTACCCTTCCTCACGGCCAAAGCAGCGGTTGCCGCCGTCCTGCCGCTTACCGCCGCTACGCTTTCGCTAAAGGCGGGCGGGCAGCGGCAGGTGCGGCGGGCGCTGAGCCTGAAAAACCCCCAGCTGTGGCTGCCCGAATCGCCCTACCTCTACAGCCAGCAATCGCGCATTGTGGCCGGAGGCAAGGCGGTGGGTGGCGTGGCGCCCCGCGTGGGAATACGCAAGGTGGAGGTGCGCGGGCGCGATGGCTTGCACATCAACGGGGAGCCGATACTCAACGGGGAGGAGGGAAAAAAATGATAGCAGCGTTCATCAAGTTTTGCATCGTAGGCGGCTCGGGCGTGGTGGTTGATTTTACCGTTACTTACGCCTGCAAAGAGCAGGTAAGGATGAACAAGTACCTTGCCAACGCGCTGGGGTTCATCGTTGCCGCAAGCGCTAACTATACGCTCAACCGCCTCTGGACGTTCCGCAGCCACAACAGCATTCCGGCCGAGTACGTGAAGTTCATTGCCATTGCCTTAGTAGGGCTTGCCATCAACAGCGGCGTAATTTACCTGCTCGTCGAGAAGCTGAAAATCCACTTTTACCTCTCCAAGCTGCTCGCCATCGGAGTAGCTACGGTGTGGAACTTCTTCATGAGCTACTTCTTTGCCTTTGCAGCCGGCGCGTAACGCGCAGCATACACTTCAAATCCGGGAGAACCCGGCAGCATAGCACCCGGAAAAGAGTTAGCCAAAAAAAATGTATCTTTGCCGCGCAGAACCGAAATTATCGAAAACATGAATAAATTTTACCGCTTAGTCAGCTTTGCAAAGCCATACAGCCGCTACTGGCCAAAATACCTTGTGGTCGTCATTCTGGCGATGGTATTCGGGGTGTTCAACTACCTCCTCATCATGCCCCTGATAGAAGTTCTTTTCAGCAGCGACGACATTCAGCAGATAGCGCAGCTGCCGGACTTCACCCTTTCCGCAAGGTACCTCAAAACGGCGTTTTACTTCGCCATGCTGAAGATGAAAGACGCGTACGGTACGCTTGGCTCGCTGATTTTTGTGATCACTGCGCTGGCGCTGGCCTCATTTTTAGCCAACCTCTTTAAGTACTTAGGCTACAGGATACTCAACAGCATGCGCGCCAACGTGATGAGGAACATACGCGAAGCGCTGTTTGGTAAAATCACGCGGCTACACCTTGCGTACTACACCAGCCAGCGCAAGGGCAACCTCCTGTCGGTGCTGTCCAACGACATCAACGAGGTGCAATCGTCGGTGGTTGCCTCATTTCAGGTCGTTTTTCGCGACCCCATCTTTATTTTGGGCAACTTTGCCGTTTTGTTTTACATGTCCTACCAGCTCACCTCCATTACGATAGTTACGCTGCCGCTGTCGGGCTACCTCATCAGCTTGGTTTCAAGAAAGCTGCGGCGCAAGGCGGTGGAGGTGCAAAGCTTGCAGGGCGACTTGATGAGCATCATTGAGGAGACCATTAGCGGCAGCCGGATAGTCAAGGCGTTCAACGCTCAGGAGTACGTCCGGGAGCGCTTTGCGAAGGTCAACGCTGCGCACCGCAACGCGCTGAAGCAGGCAACCAACCGCCAGGAAATGGCGGTGCCGCTGTCGGAGTTTTTTGGGGTAACGGTGGCCATGCTCATCCTGCTCTTTGGCGGCATAATGCTGCTTAGCGACGCATCTACCTTTACCGTACCCAAGTTCATTGCTTACCTGGGGCTTTACTACCAAATTCTGGTGCCGTCAAAAGATATTACCAAGGCGCACGCGGGCATTCAGCGAGGCTTGGCCGCCGCAGACCGCATTTTTGATGTTTTGGATACGCCGGTGGAAATAACAAAAGCCAAAAATCCGGTGGAGGTGAAAGGCTTCGCGCGGGAGATACGGTTTGAGGATGTAAGCTTTTCCTACGGCGAGAAGCCTGTGCTGAAGCACGTCAACCTGACCATCCCCAAAGGGAAAATGGTTGCCATTGTGGGGCCTTCGGGAGCGGGAAAAACTACGCTGGTTGACCTTATTCCGCGCTACTACGACGTAACTTCGGGGGCAATTCTGCTGGACGGCGTAGACATCAGGCAGTGCCAGCCAAAAGGGTTGATGAGCCTTATGGGTATTGTTACGCAGGAGGCCATTCTCTTCAACGATAGCGTCAGAGGCAACATCGCCTTCGGGCTGGACGGCGTACCGGACGAGGCCGTTGTTGAAGCGGCCAAGGTTGCCAACGCGCACGATTTCATCATGCACATGGAAAATGGCTACAGCACCTGCATCGGCGACAGGGGCGTGCGGCTCTCCGGCGGGCAGCGCCAGCGGCTTGCCATAGCGCGGGCGGTGCTCAAAAATCCTCCCATACTTATTCTGGACGAAGCCACCTCTGCGCTCGACACCGAAAGCGAGAAGCTGGTGCAGGATGCCCTGTGCAAGCTGATGAAAAACCGTACCTCCATCGTCATTGCCCACCGCCTCTCCACCATCCGGAATGCCGACTGCATAGTGGCGCTTCAGGAGGGAGAGATTGTGGAGCAAGGCACGCACAGCGAGCTGATGGCCAAAGGCGGAATGTACAAGAAGCTGTGCGACTTGCAAACCTTTAAGTAGGCTGAGAAAAAAACAAAAGAATTTTGGACTTTACTACGTTGGAACATCTCCAGTTACCTGTATTTAAGCAAATATCGCGCATAGCGCAGGCGCAGGGCGTGCGTGCCTTTGTGATTGGCGGCTACGTGCGCGATTTTTTTCTGCGCCGCCCTTCAAAGGATATTGACGTGGTGGTGGAAGGCAGCGGCATTGCGCTTGCCGAAGCGCTGGCAAAAGAGCTGCACGCCAAGCTCAGCGTGTTTAAGAATTTCGGCACGGCGATGCTGCGCCACGGCGGGGTGGAGGTGGAGCTGGTGGGCGCCCGAAAGGAGTCGTACCGCGCCAGCTCGCGCAAGCCGGTTGTGGAAAACGGAACGCTCAGGGAAGATCAGGAGCGCCGCGACTTTACCATCAACGCTATGGCGTTTAGCCTCAACCCCGATGGCTACGGCGAGCTGGTAGACCCCTTTGGCGGCGTACAGGATTTACACGACAAGCGCCTCCGCACCCCGCTCGACCCCGACGTAACTTACAGCGACGACCCCCTGCGCATGATGCGCGCCGTGCGCTTTGCCGCGCAGCTGGGCTTTGAAATCGACAACCGCTCCAAAGAGGCAATACGCCGAAACAGGCAGCGCATGCTTGGCGGCGTGGTTTCCGCAGAGCGCATTACCGATGAGCTGAATAAAATCATGGCGTGCCCTAAGCCCTCGGCTGGATTTTTCTTGCTGGACGAGCTGGAGCTGCTGGAGCTTATCCTGCCGCAAGTACACCGGCTGAAAGGCGTGGATGCTGTTGGGAAGCGCCAGCACAAGGACAACTTCCTGCATACCCTGCAGGTGCTGGACAACGTAGCCAAAAAATCGGACAATCTGTGGCTGCGGTGGGCAGCCCTGCTGCACGACATAGCCAAGCCGCAAACCAAGCGCTACGAGGAGGGGCATGGCTGGACGTTTCACGGGCATGAGTTCATTGGCGCCAAGATGATGCCCAAAATTTTTCAGGCGCTCAAGCTTCCGCTAAACGAAAAAATGAGGTACGTGCAGAAGCTTGTAGAGCTGCACCTGCGCCCCATTGTGCTGTCGCAGGAGGAGGTAACCGACTCGGCGGTACGCCGCCTGCTCTTCGATGCCGGCGACGACATTGACGATTTGATGCTGCTGTGCGAGGCGGATATTACCTCAAAGAATGAGAGCACCGTGAAGCGACACCTGCAAAACTTTGCGCTTGTGCGCCAAAAGCTCAAGGATATTGAGGAAAAGGACAGGATACGGAGCTTCCAGCCGCCCATATCCGGCGAAATCATCATGAGCACCTACAGCCTGCCGCCCTGCAGACAGGTGGGGATAATCAAAGAGGCCATCAAGGAGGCTATCCTCGACGGCATTATCCGCAACGACTACGACGAAGCCTACAGGTACATGCAGGAAAAGGCCAAAGAGCTGAACATTTTGGCGGCGCTCACCCCTTCTTCGTAGCGTAAATTCTGTACTCCCACGGGTTGAGCGTAAAGCAGGGTTTGGTGTCGAACTTTACGGACATGCCCTTGCCCCAAACGCTGTACTCGCCGTAAAAGGCATCTCCCTCCAGCTCAACATTTTTCACCACCTCGGGCGAAAAGTTGAACAGGCAAAATACCTTGCTGAAGCTATCCTCCCGGACAAAGCTGAGCACTTTTTTGCGCTGCGAATTGTTCACCCATACCACGTCGGCGCCGTACTCTCCGCTGTGCAGCGCGCTGAACTCCGATTTCAGCCCGGTGAGGCCTTGGTAGAATGAGGTGAAGTCGGCCTCGCTGCTGCGGCCGATGAGGTCTTTTTCAAAGAACTCAAGGCTGCGCCGGTTGCCGACCTCCTGCCCGGTGTAGATGAGCGGAACCCCCGGTGCGGTGAAGGTGAGCACGGCCATAGCTTGGGCAGCGTCGCCCATGCGCATAAATTCGGTGCCGTTCCACGAGTTTTCGTCGTGGTTAGACGTGAACAACATGCGGAGCGTGCGCTTGGGGAAGTTGCGAACCTCGCGCTCAAAGTAGCTGCGCAGGTCTTCCACGTCGCTCTTTCTCTGCGCTATGCTGTTCATCAGGTGGTGGAGCTCCCAGCCGTAGTTGGCGTCAAACGCTGCGTTGGTCAGCGCCCTAAAACCCTCGTCCTCCGCCAGCATGAACACGGGCTTCACCGCGCTGCACTCCCTGCGCACCGCCTCCCAAAAGTCGAGCGCCTGCTGCTCGGTCGCGTAGTCGCTTGCAAGCCTTGCCACATCGCAGCGGAAGCCGTCAATGTCGGCCTCGGTGAGCCAATACTTCATGGAGGCAATCATCTCTTTTTGCATATCGCTGCCGGCGTAGCTGAGCTGCGCTACATCTGTCCAGTCGTAAGGGCCGATGGGCTTTCCGTCTTCTCCCGCAACGTACCAGTCGGGGTGTTCGCTAAGCCAAGCGTGGTCGCGCGAGGTGTGGTTGGCTACCCAGTCGATGATGACCTTCATGCCCAGCTTGTGCGCCTCCTGCACCACCCGCTTGAAGTCGTCCATTGTCCCAAATTCGGGGTTTACGGCGCAGTAGTCCTGTACGGAGTAGTAGCTGCCGAGAGTTCCCTTGCGGTCAAGCTTTCCAATGGGGCTTACGGGCATAAACCACAGGATTTTTACGCCCAGCTGCTGCAGGCGGGGCAGGTGCGCCCGAAACGCCTCAAACGTTCCCTCGGGGGTGTACTGCCTCTGGTTGACCTCGTAAATGACGGCATCCTTGCCCCAATCAGGCAGGGATAGCGACTCTATCGCAGCGTCTGCCGACGCTGCTCTTTCTGTGCTTGCATTGCTGCACGAGGCAAGGTAAAGCATCGCGGCCAACGCCGCTGCTATGGTAGTACGGAAAAGTGGTTTCATAATTCTAAAGATTTTAAATTTCAAATTTTGGATTTCAGATTTTGGATTTTTGGATTTTTGGATTTCAGATTGCGGCTACGTTGAATTTTCCTTTACAGCCATTACCGCAATGCTACCCGCTATCAGCAGCGCACCGGCAATCAGGAGCATGTTCACCTGCAAGCCGCCAGCAAGGTAGAGCAGCCCTCCGCCGGCGAGCGCCGCCACAATTTGCGGCAGGCAGATAGTGCCGTTGAACAGCCCGAGGTATGCTCCCATGTTTTTGCCCGAAAGCGCATTGGTGAGGATGGTAAACGGCAGCGCCAGCATCGCAGCCCAAGCGCATCCAATGAGCAGGTACGAGGCAAACAGCAGGTACTTATCGTGGATGAAGGCGGTGGAGATAAATCCGGCAGCCCCCAAAAGCAGGCTGACCACGTAAGCCGCCTTGTGCGACTTAAAGAGCGGTATCACCATCGCCCAGCACACAGAGCCTACCGCCTGCACGGCAAAGAGCACCCCAACCCAGTTGCCCGCCGTCTGGTAGCCGGGCGATTTTACGTCGGTAACACCCCAAACGTTGTGGGCAATGGCGCCGTTGGTGTACGTCCACATGTACATGAAGGCAGCCCAGCAGAAGAGCTGCACTAACCCCACCGTCCAAAACACCTTAGGGGCTTTTTTCAGCAGGGTAACGAAATCCGATTTCTCCTTTTGCCTCACATTCTCTGCGCTTTCTGCTATGCCGTGAAGCAGCGCATACTCGCGCGGCGGCATCTCCCTCACCTTAGCCACCGTGTAGATCACGCAAAGTATCAGCACCGCCGCGCCCACGTAAAAGGAGTATATCACCGAATCGGGAACAACACCCTGCGCCGCAACGTTTGAAATGCCTATCCACGTAAAAATAAACGGGAACAGAAACCCGACAAGGCTACCGGCGTTGCACAGAAAGCTCTGCACGGAGTAGGCAAATCCTTTTTGCTTTTCGTTGACCATATCGCCCACCAGCATTTTGAATGGCTGCATGGCCATGTTGATGGAAGTATCGAGGAAGATGAGGGCAACCACCCCGAAGAGCATAGCGCCGCCAATGCTCAGGCTAAAGCTGCCGGCGTTGGGCAGCAGGCACATGACGATGATGGCCGCCAAAGCGCCCACAAGCAAGTACGGGATGCGTCGGCCAAAGCGCGTCCATGTGCGGTCGCTCAGCGAGCCTACAATGGGCTGCACAACAATCCCCATGAGCGGCGGAAGCAGCCAAAAGTAGCTAAGCCTGTGCGGATCGGCGCCAAGAGTGGCGAATATGCGGCTGATGTTAGCGCTTTGCAGCGAATACGCAATCTGTACCCCAAAAAATCCGAAGCTGAGATTACAGATCTGCCAAAATTTTAAGCTGGGCTTTTCCATGAATTTGATTTTTGATAAAGTGCAATTATACGCTATTTTTTCTTAGGTTGTAGCGCTCCTTTGGTGCAAAAAAAAATCTTTGTAGATTTCAATCGTTTGCGATGTACAAAAAAAATTTTTTTATGATTTTTTTTTTGAAATCTTCTTTTTTTGCACTTAATTTGTTTCGTAATGCGCTTTGTACTATCACATTAAAACGTTATTGCAAACGATTGAAATAAGGTTTTTCTATAAAAAAGCACCTGATGAAAATTATTTTCCAAGTAGAGTACGCCGCCCGGTGGGGCGAAGAATTAGTGGTGAAAAGCAACCTGCGCTCCGGCGACCAGCCGATGGCGTGCGCGGATGGCATCCGCTGGACTTTGCAGGTGGCGCAGCAGCGGCTACCCGAAGCGCTGCGCTACAGGTATGCCCTGCGCAAGGCAACCGGCGAGCTGGAGGAGGAAGGCGGAGGCTGGCGCACGCTTGCGCCGCAGGCTGCCGCGTTTCCAACCGTAGTGCTGTCCGACAGCTGGCGGGCAAGCGGCGGCGATGCGCTCATTTCGTCGCCGTACACCTCCGTCTTTTTTAGGCGCAGCGAAAAGCTGCGCGACGGCGGCGAAGCGTTTTGCCACCACTCCCGCAGGCTGACGATACGCGCCTCGTGCATTCCGCAGGGGTGCCTGCTGTGCGTTACCGGCAGCGACGAGGCGCTGGGAGGCTGGGATGCGCACCGCCCGCTGCTCATGCAGCCCGCTCTGCACGGCGCGTGGCAAACAGGCTTCACGCCCGAGAACCGGTGCCAGCCCATCTTTTACAAGTACGCCATCTACGACGTGAAGCAGCAAAAAGTTGTGCGCTACGAGCAGCGGCAGCGCGACCGCGTGTTGCCCCCGGTAGAGCACAGCAACGCCGCGCTCTGGCGCAACGACGAGGTGCCGGATTTTGGCCTCAGCGCACCGCGCGGAGCGGGGGTGGCTATCCCGGTGTTCGCGCTGCGCAGCGCCGGCAGCTACGGCGTGGGGCAGTTCTCGGACTTGAAGCTCTTGGCCGACTGGGCAAAGCAGGCCGGATTGAGCATGATACAGGTGCTCCCCGTCAACGACACCTCTGCTACGCTGACCTGGCGCGACTCCTACCCCTACTCGGGCATTTCGGTGCTTGCGCTGCACCCGCTCTACCTCGACCTCGCGCCGCTCTCAGGCTGCTTCACGCCAAAGCAGGCCGAGCAGCTGAAGGCCGAGCAGCGCCGCCTGAACGCCCTGCAAGAGGTGGACTACGAGCGCGTGATGCAGCTCAAGTGGAAGTACGTGCGGCTGGCATACGGCAAGGAAAAAACCGCCGTCTTCGCCAGCGAAGAGTACAAAAATTTCTTTGCTCAGCGCAAACGCTGGCTGCAACCCTACGCTGCATTTTGCTACCTGCGCGGCAGGTACAAAACCGCCGATTTTGCGGCGTGGGAAGAATTTGCGGCCTTCTCCGAAGCGAAAATAGCGGCGCTGAACAGCCCCGATTTTCCGGAGTATGACGATGTGGCCATACACTGCTACGTGCAGCTTTTGCTGCACAATCAGCTCAAGGAGGCCGCCACCTACTGCCGCAGCCAGGGCGTCATACTCAAGGGCGATATCCCCATAGGCGTATCGCGCAGCAGCTGCGATGCGTGGGTAGCGCCCGAGCTGTACAACATGGACGTGCAGGCCGGAGCGCCGCCCGATGCATTCTCTGCAACAGGCCAAAACTGGGGCTTCCCCACCTACTGCTGGAGCCGCATGGCGCTGGACGGCTACCGCTGGTGGCAGCAGCGCCTGCACGCCATGTCCGAGTACTTCGATGCCTTCCGGATTGACCATATACTGGGCTTTTTTCGCATTTGGGAAATCCCCCTGCACTCCGTACAGGGGTTGCTGGGATACTTTTCGCCTGCGCTCCCGCTCTCCGTTTCCGAGCTCAACCGGCGCGGCGCATGGTTCAACGCCGAGAGGCTTTGCACTCCCTACATCAGGGAGCACGTGCTGCAGGAGCTCTTTGGCGACGAGGCTTGCGCCGTAGCGCAATTTTTCATGGAGGAGTACAAAGCCCACAGCTTCCGCTTCAAGCCGGAGTTCGGCACGCAGCGTAAGATAGAGGATTTTTTTGCAAAGCAGAATGGCGATAGCAGCGAGCTAAAAAGCAAGCTGCTCGACTTGCTCAGCGACGTGGTGCTTATCGAAGATAAGAGCCAGCCCTCGCGCTACCACCCGCGCATTGCCATGCACTACGCACGCTCGTACCGCGAGCTCGACGAGCAGCAAAAGCAGGCGCTGGACGCCATTTACCTTGACTTTTTTTACCAGCGCCATAACCTGTTTTGGAAGGAGCAGGCGCTGCAAAAGCTTCCGGCGGTGCGGTACGCTACCAGCATGTTGGCGTGCGGCGAAGATCTCGGCATGGTGCCCTCGTGCGTGCCGGAGGTGATGCAGCAGCTGGGCTTGCTCAGCCTCATCATTCAGCGTATGCCCAACGACAGCAGCGTAGAGTTTGCGCCGCTTGCGTGCGCCCCCTACCTCTCGGTATGCAGCCCGGGCAGCCACGACACCAGCGGGCTGCGCGAGTGGTGGGAGGAGGACAGGAGCGCCACGCAGCGATTCTACAACCACGTGCTGCGCCACGATGGAGAGGCACCCGCTACCTGCGAGCCGTGGGTGGTGCGCGAAATAGTTTTGCAGCACCTCAACGCGCCGTCCATGTGGGCGGTCTTCCCGCTGCAGGATTTGCTGGCCACCAGCGGCAGCCTGCGCCGCAGCAACCCCCGCGCTGAGCGCATCAACCTGCCGAGCAACCCCCACCACTACTGGCGCTACCGCATGCACCTGACGCTGGAAGAGCTGCTAAGGAGGGGGGAGTTTAGCCGCGAGCTGAGGAAAATGGTGGAGGATAGCGGGAGGACTATTAGTTCTTAACCACTTCTAATCTCCCCGTCAGCCGTATGTCCTTTGACGATGCGCCAACGCTGACCGTAAAAAATCCCGGCTCAACCACAAACTCGCTATGCCTGTTCCAAAGGCCTAAATCTTGCGGCGAGAGCGTAAACCGGAGCTCTTTTGCTTCACCCGGCTTCAGGTGGATGCGCTCAAAGCCGCGAAGCACCTGCGTGTAGGAGGTAACGCTGCTCACCTCGTCGCTCAGGTAGAGCTGCGCCACCTCATCGCCGGCAAGCTGCCCGGTGTTGGTAACCTTGAACGACACCTCAGCCGTAGCCAGCGCGCCAATTTGGGAAGGGGTAATGCGCAAATCGGAGTAGGCAAACGTGGTGTAGCTAAGCCCATACCCAAACGGGTACAGCGCTCCCCACACCCGCACCTCGCCCTTGGAGTCGGAGCCGGGCTTGAAGGGGAATGCAAAGGGGATTTGCCCTACCGATTTCGGGTAGGTAACCGCCAGCTTGCCGCCGGGGTTGTAGTCGCCAAAGAGCGCCTCGGCGATGGCCGTCCCCGTGAACTCACCGGGGAACGAGGTCTGCACGATGCCCCGAATGTACTTGTTTGCCCAGTTAATGGAGACGGCGCGGCCGTCTATCAGCACCAGCACCACGGGTGTTCCCGTGCTGTAAACTGCCTGCAGCAAGCTAAGCTGGCGGCCGGGAAGGTCGAGGCTTGTGCGCGAAAATGATTCGCGCACCGTTTTTTCGGAGCCGCCCAGCACCACTATGGCCACCTCTGCCGCTTGCGCCGCCTGCACTGCCTTGTCTATCATTTGCTGCTCGTCGGGGGTGAGCGGCTCGGGGATAATTTCGCTCTCGGGGAAGCGCTTATCCACAATGTCGCTACCCTTTTCGTACACAACTTGTGCGCCGGGCAGCAAGGCCTGCACGCCCTCCTTCACGGTTACTATTTTGGGGTTGGCAGGCCCGTAGCGGCAAATAAAGTCCCGGCGCTCGTCGGCGTTGGGGCCTATCACCGCTATCCTTTTGAGGCTTTTGCTCAGGGGCAGCAGGGCGCTGTCGTTCTTTAGCAGCACGATGGACTGACGCGCAGCCTCCAGCGCAACCTTTTTGTGCTCGGGGTTGGCAACAATTTTGTCCACCTCCTTTTCGCTGCCCACGTATGGGTTGTCGAACAAGCCCAGCCAAAACTTCACGTACAGGATGTCCCGCACGCGAGAGTCGATGGTGCTCATGGAGATTTTCCCCAGCCTCACCGCCTCTCGGAGGGGGAGGATGTAGTCCTGCGGCGGCGTAAAGTTTGTCCGGATGTTCAGCCCCGCGTTCACCGCTTGGGCGGCGGCCTCCACCGCGTCGCCGGCCACCTTGTGCTTGTCGGACAGGTACTCCACCGCGTGGCTGTCGGAGACCACGTACCCCTTAAACTTCCACTCGTTGCGCAGTATTTCGGTGAGGAAGCGGTAGCTTGCGGTGACTGGAATGCCGTCGTAGTCGTTGTACGAGCTCATTACGCCCAGCGCGTGCGCCTCGGTGAAGGCCACGCGGAACGGCTCAAGGTAGAGCGTTCTCACTTCGCGCGGCGCCACGTGGGGGTCGGTGCGCGTGCCGCCGTCGCGCCCGCCCACGGGGACGCTGTACACGGCAAAGTGCTTGGGGGTGGACACCACGCGGTGCGCCTGCAGCCCCTCGACCATCCGCTTGCCAAGCTGCCCCGCGAGGTAGGGATCCTCGCCGTAGCACTCCACAGCTCTGCCCCAGCGCGGGTCTTGGGCTATGTCCAAAATGGGGGAGTAGATGTTCGTGTAGCCCAGCGCCCGCGCTTCGATGGCCGTAATCGCGGCGATGCGGCCTACCAGGTCTTTGTTCCACGTAGCGCCCTGCCCGCTCTGCGCCGGGAACAGCGTTGCCTGGTAGTGGTTCAGCCCCCTTATCCCTTCGTTGGTGAAGTCAACGGGGATGCCCAGCCGCGTCTCCTCCACAAACCACCGCTGGATGGCGTGAATGGCCTGCACGTGCTTGGGGAAAGGGTAGGCGTACTCGCTTCCGAAGGAGCCAAGGCCGTTGTGCTCCTCGTCAATGTTGCCGATGCCGTCCTTCCAAACCTCGTTTTTCCACTCCGGCGTAGGCAGGGAATCCTTCAGGACGCGCCCCGAGCCGTACAGCGTAGCCATTTGCGCCGTTTTTTCCTCCAGCGTCATTTGGCGCAGAAGATCGTTGATGCGGGCGTCAATGTCGGCTTTCGGGTCTTCGTAGGTATCCTTTATCCCGTTCTTGTTAAAATCAATCCAACCGTTTCGGTAAATTTTTTTCGGCTGCGACAGCGCAGCTATTGAGGCGAAAAGCGTAATAGCAAAGGCGCTAAGTATTTTTGTCATGGTGAGGTAATTTCTTTATGATTTGATTTCCGGTTCGTTTTTCTTTTGCTGCCGCGTCTTATCCTCCTTTACATCCCTGTATTCAAGCCCTTCGTTGTAGACTTTCATGGCGCGGAAGCTCATGCCCATGCTAGCGTATCCGCCGTCGTGGAAGAGGTTTTGCATGGTAACTTTGCGGGTCAGGTCGGAGAATAGCGTGATAACGTAGTTGGCGCAGTCTTCGGCGTTGGCGTTGCCGAGCGGCGACATGCGGTCGGCAAAATCCACGAGGTTGTCAAAGCCCATGATGCCGCTTCCGGCCGTAGTCAGCGTGGGCGATTGCGAAACCGTGTTGATGCGGATTTTCTTTTCGCGCCCGTAAATGTACCCAAAGCTGCGGGCAATGGATTCCAGCATAGCCTTGGCGTCGGCCATATCGTTGTAACCGTACAGCGTGCGCTGCGCCGCAATGTACGACAGCGCCACCACCGAGCCCCAGGTGCTGATGGCGTCGGCTTTGCGGCATACTTGCAGCATCTTGTGAAACGAAATGGCGGATATATCCAGCGTTTGCTGCAGGTAATCGTAGTTGAGGTCGTCGTACGTTCTTCCCTTGCGCACGTTGGGCGACATGCCGATAGAGTGCAGCACAAAATCGAACTGTCCGCCGAGACGATCCATGCCTTTTTTTACCAAATTTTCCAAGTCTTCCACTTTAGTTGCATCGGCAGGAATGGCGATAGTGTTGAGCTTGGTTGCCAACTCGTTAATGTTTCCAAAGCGCATGGAGACAGGTGTGTTTGTCAGCACAACCTGCGCTCCTTCTTCGTAGGCGCGCTCCGCCACCTTCCACGCAATAGATTTCTCGTTGAGCGCTCCAAAAATAAGGCCTCGTTTGCCTTTTAGTAACCCAAAATTCATATTATTTTTTCCTTTTTTGAAAATTGAGAACAAATGTACGCAAAATATCCGGAAAAAAATTGGTGCGGTAAAGTTATCCCGACATTTTCTGCAGACAACGGAGGTTGCGCATAAAACGTGCAGGGCGAAGCTGGAGGGAATAAGCGTGCGTAAGCGAATCAATACGATGAATTCAATGTATGGTAAAGAAATGGTAGCGCTCTATCGTCCATAATAGCACACTTTTTAAATGCGGGATTAATTCTTATAGCGTTACTCCGGTTTTGAATATTGCTATTTCCCTGAAATTTTTCTTTTCGGTGTTCACCTTTTCGCCATTGGCAACTTCTATCAAGTAGGCAATGAGGCGTTCGGCGGCAGCGTCCATCGCTTCGCTTTCAACAATGCTTCCGGCGTTGAAGTCAATCCAGCCGGGTTTGCTCTGAAAGAGCTGGGTGTTGGTTGATATTTTTACGGTTGGCACAAAGCTGCCGAAGGGCGTTCCCCGCCCGGTGGTGAACAGCACCATCTGGCAGCCCGCCGCTCCCAGCGCAGTTGCCGCCACGAGATCGTTTCCGGGTGCGCTTAGCAGGTTCAGCCCTTTTTGCTTAATTCTTTCGCCGTACATCAGCACATCCTTTACCACCGACGTCCCGGACTTTTGCGTGCACCCCAGCGATTTTTCCTCAAGCGTTGAAATGCCTCCCGCCTTGTTTCCGGGCGAGGGATTTTCGTATATCGGCTGGTTGTTTTTGACAAAATATTCTTTGAAGTCGTTAATCAGGTGCACCGTTTTATCGAATACCCCGGCGCTTTCGCAGCGATTCATCAGGATGGTTTCTGCGCCAAACATTTCGGGGACTTCGGTGAGCACCGTAGCGCCGCCTTGCGCTGCCAAGAAATCGGAGAACAAGCCCAGCAGAGGGTTTGCCGTGATGCCCGAAAGCCCGTCGGAGCCGCCGCATTTAAGCCCCACGCGCAGCTCCGACAGCGGTACGTCGGTGCGCATATCGGCGGACGCTTTTGCGTACAGCTCACGCAGCAGCTTCATCCCTTCCTCCAGCTCATCTTTGACCTTTTGCGCCTCAAGGAAAAAAATACGCTCCTTGTCGTACTCTCCCAAAAGAGCGCGAAAAGCCTCTATCTGGTTGTTTTCGCAGCCTAAGCCTACTACCAGCACCGCGCCGGCGTTAGGGTGCAGCACAATATCTCGTAAAATTTTCCGCGTATTTTCGTGGTCGTCGCCCAGCTGTGAGCATCCGTAGCTGTGGTTGTACGCAGCTATGGCGTCCAGCTTGCTTTCACCGGTTTCGGCCTTGAGCATTTCCGCCAGCTGGTTGGCGGCGCCGTTCACGCAGCCCACGGTGGGCACAATCCACAGCTCGTTGCGAATGCCCGCCTCGCCGTTTTTGCGCCTGTAGCCTTTGAAGGTCATGTTGCGGTTGGCGTAGGCGGATTGGGCGCTCACCGGCGAGTACTTGTATTCGAGCAGCCCTTCGAGGTTAGTTTTTATGTTTTTTTCGTTCACCCAATCGCCCTGCGCAATGCCGGCTATGGCGCGCCCGATAGCGTAGCCGTACTTGATCACGTTGTCGCCAGCTTGTAGCGGCGCAAGCGCGAATTTATGCCCCTGCGGAATGTCCGATTTTAGCGCAAAGCTGACGCCGTTTACCGTAATCAGGCTTTTCGCAAAAAGCGGAGCAACGGCAACAGCAACGTTATCGGCGGGGTGTATCTGCAAAAATTTATTCATCATAGCGCTTTTACCGTTTCCAGCATTCCCTTGCTCAAAATGCTTTCGATGTTTTTGGCAAGTAAATCGGTGAGGCCGGGGGTTGCGTTCAGGTCTTCTCCCCAAATCTTGGTGGCTGCAAGCACGCCTGAGGCTACTTTTTTAGCGTCGCCGTTGGAGCAAGTCCACAGGTTGGTGAGCAATTCAAGAATTTGCGGGTCGTCGTTGGGGGTGATGTCATCGTTGCCGCGCTTGCCTCCCCTGTAGTACACGCAGATTGCGGCAAGCCCCAGCGTCAGCGCCGCCGGCAGGCGTCCCTTGCGCTCCAAGTAAATTTTTATGCCGGGCAGGTCGCGCGTTTTAAATTTGGAGAATGAGTTGAGCATAATGCTCGTTACGAAGTGCTTTACAAAAGGGTTACGGAATCTTTCGAGCACCGCGTCGGCAAACGCTTCGAGCTCGGTTTTGGGCAGGTCGAGCGTTGGGAGCAGCTCGTCGTACATCACCTTGCGGACGTACTTTCCGATAAGCTCGTGCTCGCAAGCTTCGCGCACGGTGTTCAGGCCGCTCAGGTAGGCAACGGGCGAGAGGACGGTATGCGGACCGTTGAGCAGCGTTACCTTGCGCTCGTGGTATGGTTTTTCGTTGGGCACAAACAGCACGTTCAGCCCCGCCTTGTCGGCGGGAAATTCAGACGCTACGCTTGCCGGCGCTTCGATTACCCAGAGGTGAAAGATTTCGCCTTTTACCACCAGCTTATCTTCGCAGCCTATTTTTGCCAAAATTTCGCTGATAGTATCCTTTGGATACCCCGGCACAATGCGGTCAACCAGCGTGCTGTACACGCCGCACGAGGAGCTAAACCACGCTTTGAAGGCGTCGCCCAGCTGCCAAAGGTCAGCGTACTGCTCAATGCACTTTTTCAGCGCTGCCCCGTTGTGGAAAATCAGCTCGCAAGGCAGGATGATAAACCCCTTGTCGGCGGCTCCGCCGAAGGTTTTGAAGCGGTGGTAGAGCAGCTGCGTCAGCTTGCCCGGGTAGGATTTTGCCGGCTTGTCGTCCGGCTTATCTTCGTCGCGAAACGCGATGCCGGCTTCGGTTGTGTTTGAAATCACAAAGCGCATTTCGGGGTTTTCGGCAAGCTTCAGGTATTCCTCAAACTGCGTATAGGGGTTTAGCCCGCGGCTAATAACGTCAATCAGCTGTAAGCTGTCCACCTGCTTGCCGTTGTCAAGCCCTTGCAGGTTGAGGTGGTACAAGCCGTCCTGCTCGTTGAGCATATCCACCATGCCGTTTTCTATGGGCTGCACTACCACTACGCTGCTGTTGAAGCAGGCTTTTTCGTTCATGTTGAACACAATCCAGTCAACAAAAGCGCGAAGGAAATTACCTTCGCCAAACTGTATAATTCTTTCGGGGCGTACCTTAGCCTCCGGGACGTTTTTTCTGTTTAAGCGTAACATTTTTTCTGGTTAATGGTTAATGTTTAATGCAATTCGTTCAACTTCTCAACACTCGGGTTAGCGCTTAGCGCTCCTCAGTCCACATCAAATGGGTACACCTTGTAGTCGTTGATGTTTTCCTTAAAAAGAATATCAATGGGCATGTAGCATACCGGTTTTGAGGGCTGGTGAAAGGCGAGTCGTCTTGCTAAGGCCGTCAGACCGTAGTATCCTTGCAGCTGCGGACGTTGCGCAATAAGACATTCTATCACGCCGCTTTTTAGATACTGCACGTTGCGCTCAAGCAAGTCGTAGCCTATAAGGCGGATATTTTTTATTTTTCGTTTCTCCAAAAAGTCAGCAATGCGGTAAATACGCGAATTGAACATGATAATTCCCCGTATGTTTTGGTGCTGCCTGAATATCTCCTCAAGGTGCGCCTCGTTTCCGCTTTCATCCTCCGCGTGCAAGTTCACCCGAACCAGCTGGTAGGACAGCTCAAGCGAATATTTTTCGATGTAGGCAAGGAAGCCTTCCTCGCGCTTTGCCGTTTGGTTAGAGCCGATAGCTTCGCCTCCTTCGCGCATCATGTGCACCAAAAGTATGGTAGAAGATTTTTCGAGGTTGCCCAGCATTATTTTTGCAGCCACGTAGCCGCTTTGGTGCGACTGCTGACCGTAGTAGGCAAGGCAATTCACGCTTTCTACGTTAGAGTCTACAAAGACAAACGGAATATTGCGCTCCTCCAGCTCTTTGGTGAGCTTGAGCACCTCGCGCCTGAAGAAAGGCGCCATCAGCACGCCGTCGGGGGTGAGGTCGAGCAGGCGCTGCGCCAGCGTTGCAAACGACTCCATGCTATACTGGTTGAATTGCAGCACCTCCGTTTTTACGCGGTAGTCGGAGACCTCCTCCTCTGCGCGCTTAATGCCTTTGATGATGTCCCACCAGTAGTCGCCCTGCGCAGCTTCGGGCAGCAGCACCACCAGCTTGTAATCTTTTTTGATGGCCAGCACCCGCGCCATTCTGTTGGGCTTGAAGTTGAGCTCCTGTAGAATATCCTCAATGCGCTTTTTGCTATCGGGAGCAACTCCTCCGCGATTGTGGATTACGCGGTCAACGGTACCCGCTGACACGTTTGCCAAAACAGCAATATCTTTTATGCGCACTTTATCGTCAGAAAAAGTGGTTTTCTTAATTTCGTTAGTATCAGGCATCGGTAAGTATTTTTTTATGATTAGTATGATTTGGGATTTACCACATTGCTTTACCGTTTTGCAATATAAATACAAAAATAATATTTTTTTGTGTAATTATGCTATTCTACAAGCATAATTAAGGCATAAAAATATCACAACACTCTGATAAATAGAGAACTATAATTTTGTGTCCGTGCACAAGCGTATAAAAGTAGATCCTTAGTGCGCGTTGAGCCAATTTTCCCCTGTTCCGGCCTCTGCAATCAGCGGCACCACCAGCTTGTACGCCGCTTCCATTTCGCTTATGACCAATTTTTTAACTTGCTCGAGCTCGGATTTCCACACGTCAAAGACCAGCTCGTCGTGCACCTGCAAAATCATGCGCGATTGAAGATTTTCGTGGCGCAGGCGGCGGTGTATCTTTATCATCGCCAGCTTAATAATGTCGGCGGCAGACCCCTGTATGGGCGCGTTAATGGCGTAGCGCTCGGCAAATCCGCGCACCACCGGGTTTTGCGAGTGGATGTCGGGCAGCATGCGCTTGCGTTCGCAGAGGGTTTGCACGTAGCCCCTGTCGCGCACGGCCTTAATGGCGTTGTCCATGTAGGCGCGCACCTGCGGGTAGGTGGTGAAGTAGCCGTCGATGAGCAATTTTGCTTCGCTACGCGGAATGTTGAGCCGCTGCGCCAACCCGTACGCCGATATGCCGTAAATGATGCCAAAATTGGCGGTTTTTGCCCGCCTCCGCTGCTCTTTGCTCACCTGATCGATGGGCACGTGAAATATTTTTGAGGCGGTGCTTGCGTGAATATCCTCGTTTTTCATAAAAGCCTCAACGAGGTTGGCGTCGTTGCTCAGGTGCGCCATGATGCGGAGCTCCACCTGCGAGTAGTCGGCGGCAAGCAGGATATGGTTTTCGTCGGAGGGGATAAAGGCTTTTCGGATTTCGCGCCCGCGCTCGTCGCGGATGGGGATGTTTTGCAGGTTGGGGTTGTTGCTGCTCAGCCGTCCGGTGGAGGTTACCGCTTGGTTGAACGAGGTGTGAATGTGCCCCGTATGCGGGTTTACCAGCGTGGGCAAGGTTTCTACGTATGACGATAGCAGCTTTTTCAGCCCCCGCAGCTCCAGCACCTTGTCAATAATGGGGTGCTTGTCGCGCAGCGCCATCAGCGTTTCCTCGCTGGTGGAGTACTGCTTTGTTTTTCCGGTGGTGCGCACCTTGTCCGCGATTTTCAGCTTGTCAAACAGCGCTTCGCCCAGCTGCTTTGGCGAAAAAACGTTGAGCGCAGGTTCGCCGGCAATCGTTTGAATTTCCCTCTCGAGCTTTTGCAGGTCGCTCGCCAGCTCCTTTCCGTACTCGTCAAGCCCTTTGGCGTCGATGCGCACGCCCTCCCACTCCATATCGCCCAGCACGTACACCAGCGGCGCCTCTATTTCTTCGTAGAGCTTCCGCAGGTTATTTTTGTCCAGCTCCTCAAATAAAATTTTGCGCAGCTGTAGCGTTACGTCGGCGTCTTCGGCGGCGTACTCTGCCAGCAGCTCCGGCGCAACCTGCGACATTTTTTTCTGCGCTTCCTTTTTGTTGCCGATCAAGCTTTCGATGGAAATAGGCTGGTAGCTCAGGTAAATTTCGGCGAGGTAGTTCATGTTGTGGCGCATGTCCGGCTCCAGCAGGTAGTGCGCCAGCATGGTGTCAAACAGGCTGCCTTGCAGCGCAATGCCGATGTGCTTTAGCACGAGGTAGTCAAACTTGATGTTTTGCCCTATTTTTGCAATGCCCTCATTTTCCAGCGGAGCGCGAAGCAACGCCACCTTTTCCGCAAAATGTTCTTCGCCCGGCGATAGCGGTACAAACCAAGCCTCGTAAGGCTTTACGGCAAACGACAAGCCTACCACATCCGCGTCAATGGGGTTGATGCCGTCCGTTTCGCTGTCAAAGCAAAATTCGGGTTGCTGCATTAGCATACCGCACAGCGCCTCTACCTCGCTTACGCTTTGCGCCACGTGGTACGTATGGGGAACGTCGGCGCTTGTTTTGAAGTGCAATTTGGCGTCGGCAGCGTCCTCTTTCGCTTGAGCCGGCGCAGCCATAGCGGCTGAGGCGAACAAATCGCCCTGCGTGGGCGCTTCGGACGGCTTTTTTGCCGTCGCCTGCGATGCGCTTTTGCCGAGCAGCTCCCGCGTCAGGGAGTGAAACTCCAGCATGGAGAATAGGCTGCGCAGAGCGTTTTGGTCTATCTCCTTTTTTCGCAGCAGCTCTTCGTCCAGCTCCACGGGGACGTTCAGGTCTATCGTTACCAGCTTTTTTGCCAGCTCCAGCTGCGCAATGTTTTGCGCTATCGCCTCGCGGTTTTTTTCGCTGAGCTCGTGCACGTGCTCAACTACCCCCTCCAAGCTGCCGTACTTTGCTACCAGCCTTGTGGCTATTTTTTCGCCAATTCCCGGCGCTCCGGGCACGTTGTCCGAAGCGTCGCCCCAAAGCGCAAGCACGTCAATAACCTGCTCGGGGCGTTGTATGCCGTAGTGCTGACATATTTCGTGGACGCCGATTTTTTCGTCCGGTTTTCCCCAGCGCGCCGGCCGGAAGATTAAAATGTTGTCCGTCACCAGCTGCCCGTAATCCTTGTCGGGCGTCATCATGTAGGTTACAAATCCGGCGGCCTCCGCCTTTTTTGCCAGCGTACCGATTACGTCGTCGGCCTCAAAGCCTGGCGCCATGATAATGGGGATGTTGAACGCCGCTATAATCTCCTTGATGATGGGTACCGACTGCATGATTACTTCGGGCGTTTCGCTACGGTTTGCCTTGTATGCGTGGTACATCTGGTGGCGGAACGTTTCGCCGCCCGGGTCGAAGCATACGGCTATGTGCGTTGGATTTTCGCGGCGGATGAGGTCTATCAGCGTTTTGGTAAACCCAAAGATGGCCGATGTATTCAGCCCCTGAGCATTCACCATAGGTTTTTTAATAAAAGCATAATACGCCCGATAAATGAGGGCAAATGCATCAAGAAGGAATAATTTTTTCATGCAGCAGCAGGATATTTTTTTTTATGTGTGGCTGCAAACTTACATGAAAATTCTCATCTTTACAAGCGTGTTGGCATATTTGCAGGGGGAAAATGCACGAAATTATTGACATTCCGGCTTGTGACAATTTGAAGTACACCCGATTTTTGACGGCGCCTGTATTCCGTTGATACAAAAACGCACTTCGCTAATTATCATACATTTACAAACCTAAGGGCGAATTTGTATTTTCTTGATTATCGGTTGCAGCTATGCTTTTTGCGCCCGGTGCGGCGGTAGCGGCTGCCTGCATACTGATAGCGGCGGCGTTTAAGCCTCGCGCAACGGCGTTCTTTACGGTAGCGGCAATCTCTTTTGCTTTGAAAGTAAGCGTTTTAATATTGTTTAACTATTGACCTGTGCTGCTGTTTTTCAAAGTTTGAAAAATTATTTGCACCTTTAGGCCGTTAAAATTTAACCCTTAGCTGCGCATTTTTTGGGACAAGCGCAATAGCGGCGGCAAAAAAGCTACCTTAATATCCGGATTTACCGGCAAAGACGAAGACTTGCAAAATCTGGAAAAATTCCTGAAAGTAAAATGCGGCGCAGGCGGTTCGGTTAAAGACGGCGAAATCATTATCCATGGCGATGTCAGGGAGAAAACCTGCGAAATCCTGTTGAAGGCAGGGTATCAAAAATTATGTAGAAAGTGATAGGGTGCATTGGGCTGCGCCGGTTTTAATTTCCGGATTGCGCTATGGGGTTTCCCTGATTGATTCACCGCTCGCAATCCGGAAAATACAAAGAAAAATTACTATTAAATTATGCTATTCACCATGCTTGCGTTTACATAATTTATAATAGCAACTTAAATTAAATATTCGTTGCCTTCGCACTAAATTATACAACTTAATATATTAGGCATAAGCTATTTGCTACAATGAAACACATTGCTTTTTACATTATCAATCCGGGGATCTCGGAAGTTGACTGTCGTAATCTTTTGCATGGAAATCCGGGTATAGGCGGTTCCGAATATGCAATGTTTCTGTTGGCATACTCGCTTGGAACAAATTATAGGGATTTAAATATTACGGTTTATACCCATAAGGAAGGTATATTGCCTGAAAATATGCGCGTCAAAACAGTAGAAAACCGGAATAGTTTAGCGCAAAAAGTAAAAGAAGATGGAGTTGATATTTTGGTTTTACGATGCGACTCATTCAACCTTGACGTCTTTCACAGGGAGTTGAAAATTGTTGTTTTGGCACAGAATTATATTCAACCGAAACAGTTGCGCTATTTGGCTGTGGAAGAACGGGTATATCGCATTGTTTGCGTAAGCAATGAACAGTTAAATTTATATAGTGATCATGCGGCTTATCGTAAATCGGTGGCTATTTACAATCCGTTCTGTGCCGAAAAAATCCAGACGACGGACTATTCCATGCGTCCGATGCATGTTACTTATATCGGCAGTCTGATACGGGCCAAAGGTTTTCATGTATTGGCAAAAGCATGGAAAACAATTTTGGAAGCATGTCCGGATGCATTTTTAAATGTAATCGGTTCCGGCAATTTATACAATCGCCAAACGCCTTTAGGCCGGTATGGTATTGCAGCGTCTGCTTACGAACAGTCTTTTATGCCGTATCTGACAGACGGGACAGGGAAAATATTGCCGAGTGTAAAATTTTGGGGTATATTGGGACGTGAAAAAGCAGATGTATTGCAACATACTCGCGTGGGAGTTCCCAATCCGTCGGGCGTATCGGAAACATTTGGCTATACGGCGGTAGAAATGCAGGCGTACGGCTGTTTGATAGCCACCATAAAATGTCCTGCTTATGCGGAAACCGTATATTCGGGGGCAGGAATTTTGTACCGGAATGAAAAGGATTTAGCAGGGGCTGTCATAACCTTGTTGAATCGTGATAATAATAATTATCAGGAAACGATGAATTACATTTCTTCCCATTTTGCGCTCGAAAAAGTAGCTGATGAATGGCGTCAATTATTTTTGGGAACTTTACAGCCCAGCCGAAAACCTGCCAAAATCAAATGGGGACAATATGCAGAGCTAAACAGGAAAATCAAAAATTTCATTCCGTATGGCTATAAGCTACTTCCTTCAATTTATACTTTCTGGGATTTATATCAGCAGCAATTCAAAAGTTTAATAAAGCGTAAGGGTATCATTCGATATTTGTTTAGAAAATTCGTTCCAAAAAATATATGTAATTTATGATGACTTTCCGTAATTCGATTTCAAGAGCAATCATTTTTCTTGCCGAATTACGTATTGTTACATTCCCACCTATTTCAATACTAACCCTTAAACGCATACGCTACCGTGCCGCGAACAAGCATCAATAATACTTTTGCGTCCGCAAAGAATGGCAACCTTTTATAGCGCAAGGCATGGTCAATAAGCTGCCGTCCACATTTTTTTGCGCAGATAATTTTGCTTCCCGCACGATTTCTTGCCATTTTTTTTTATTTTTGTATTCTGGCAGTTGGGGCAATGAAGCGTGATTTTTATTTTCATGCACAAAGATGCACATTTATCCCTGATTGCCATTTTTTTACAACAGCATGCTTTATTACGTTACCGCCAATTTTTTTTGAACATAAATTCTTTTGAGTATAAAATTCTTTTGAGTATAAAAAATGCAACAAACAACAAATCGCAAGTCAATTATTATCGTCCTCGGGCTGATTTTGGCGGTGGCTGCGCTGCTGCTCATTTTAGGCCGTTCGCTGCTGATCGGCGCTACCGATTTTGGCTTTGCCGACGCCAACAAAGTACGCAGCATTACCATCTCCGATGGCGCGCAGCAGGTGCATTTGCGCAAGCGCAGCAACATTTGGCACATTGAAGGCGACAGGGTAGCGCAGCAGGAAAGGGTTGCCGATGCGCTCTTTGCCTTGCAAATGCTACAAGTAAAATATCCGCTGCCGGTCGAATATACCGAAGCGTACCGGCAGGCGTACAGCGCACGGCTGCACGTAACGGTATCGGATTGGCTGGGAAAAATTCGCCGCTACTCGCTTCACATGTTAGACACCATAGCGGTGGGCGCCGTTTACACCGGACAACCCTACGTGCTGGAGGTAAGCGGCAACGAAGCGCTGGATATTTTTTCGCTGTTAGACGCCAACCCTCTATTTTGGTATAAAACGACGGTAATAAATATGCTGCCATCGCAAATAGCAGCCATCAGCGTAGAGGATTTGAGCAAGCCCGAACGCTCGTTCAAGCTGAGCATCGACACGCTGGGGCAGGCGCAAGTAAAGGCGCTGTATAGCGGCAGGGTATACGATAACTTAAACGACGAGCGCGTGCGCCGCTACCTCTCGTACTACCAGGATGTAAAGTTTGAGCGGTATGCCACCAGCCTTAGCAAGGAGGATGCCGACGGCATTATGCTGGCCAACCCTGCCTACATTTTTACCATTGAGGGAAGAGGCGGCGCTTCCCGCATCGTCAAGCTGCTCTACATGGCGGTGGGCGACGCGCTCGACGCCTTTGGACGCCCAACCCAGACAGACCTCAACCGGTGCTACCTTCAGCAGGACGACGACCCCAATCTTGCCATAGCGCTATGGGTTGATTTCGACCTGCTTATAAAAGATGTCAACTTCTTTTTGACGAAGTAGTGTTTATAAGTTTCGTGCTCTGCGTATGCGATTATTTTATAATTTTGCCTCCCTCAAGAATAAATAAGTAAATACCTCAAGAATCCAATTTTTCAAAATAACAGGTTGGGCAAAGAGGATATAAGTTTAACCCGCTTTCCTGCTCCGGTTGCCGTCACTGGTATAAAGAGCGGAAAAGCCTAATAATCCCTTAATTTAAGCATGAAATTTGTAGTTCCAAGCACAGAGCTGCTCAACCACCTGCAGCTGATGGGTAAAGTAATGAATAGCAAGAATACGCTGCCTATTTTGGATAATATTCTGCTCCAGCTCCAAGATGGTAAGCTGACCATGATGGCGTCAGACCTTGAAACCACGCTCATTTCGGAGCTCGCTGTTCCCAGCGTACAGGAAGAGGGAGGCGTTGCGGTGCCGCGCATGATGGCAGATTCGCTGAAAGAGTTTCCCGAGCAGCCCCTGACCATTACCGTAAACCCCGAAACCTTCCAAATCGAAATCAGCTGGGCAACGGGTAAGCTCACGCTGCCGGGCTTTGACCCGCAGGAGTTTCCCAAGGTACCCGAAATCGAAAGCAATGCTACCACCATCAACTTTGCAGCGCCAACGCTCAACGAAGGAATTGTGCAAACAATTTTTGCCTCCGCCACCGACGAGCTGCGCCCCGTGATGAACGGCATCTACTTTGACATGACGGGCGATTGCGCTACCTTTGTGGCCTCCGACGCCCACAAGCTGGTGCGCTACCGCCGCCCCGACGTTAAAGTGGATAGCAACACCTCCTTCATTTTGCCGAAAAAGCCCGCCGCCCTGCTGCGCAACATTCTGACAAAGGAGCAGGAATCGGTAGAGGTTACCTTTGACAGCAAAAACGCTGCTTTCCGCTTGTCGGGCTACCGGCTGGTGTGCCGTCTGATAGAAGGCGCTTTTCCGGCGTACAACACCGTTATTCCTATGGACAACCACAACAAGGTGAGCATAGACAGGGTAGAGCTCCTCTCGGTGGTGAAGCGTATTGCCCCGCTGGGGCCTGCCGGTACGGGGCTTATTCGTATAAAGCTCACCGAAAACCAGATAACAATACTTGCGCAAGACCTCGATTTTTCGCAATCGGGCGTAGAGCGCATCGCTTGCCAGTACGAGGGCGACGAGCTGGAAATCGGCTTTAAATCATCTTTTCTTATAGAAATGCTGATGAACTTGCACACGCAGGAAGTTAGCCTTGAGTTCTCCGATTCGAGCCGCGCCGGGCTTATTCTGCCGGTAGGCGAAGACCCCGAAAAGGAGGAAACGCTGATGCTGCTCATGCCAATGATGATTAATGCGTAGGCTGCGCAGGGAGAGCAATGCACTTAAACCTGAAAAATCCCATCGCTATTTTTGACCTCGAAACCACAGGCCTGGATGTTGCGCGTGACAGAATTGTTGAAATTTCCATCATCAAAGTCATGCCCAACGGAAGCGAGGATGTGAAGACCCAGCGTATCAACCCCACTATCCCCATTTCGGAAGAGGCAGCTAAGGTGCACGGTATTACCAATGAAGATGTGAAAGATTGCCCTACATTCAAGGAGGTAGCCAAAGATTTGGCTGCCTACCTTGAAAAGTGCGATGTGGCGGGCTACAACTCCACCAAGTTTGATGTGCCGTTGCTGGTTGAGGAGTTTCTGCGTGCGGGCGTGAATGTTGATTTTCGCAACCGACACTTGGTGGATGTGCAAAATATATTCCACCGCATGGAGCAGCGCACGCTGGCTGCGGCGTATAAATTTTACTGCCAAAAGGATTTGACTAACGCCCACAACGCCGAAGTCGATACCCGCGCCACCTACGACGTGCTGCGGGCGCAGCTCGACCGCTACGCCGAGCTGCAAAACGACGTGGCTTTTTTGGCGGAATTTTCGGCAAAAAACCGTAACGTTGACTACGCAGGGCGCATAGTGCTGGATGCCGACGGTAACGAAGTTATCAACTTTGGCAAGCACAAGGGGCGAAAAGTTGCCGATGTGCTGGCGAAGGAGCCCAGCTACTACGCATGGATGATGAACGGCGACTTTACCCTCGACACCAAACGGGCGCTTATGCAAATCAAGCTGAAAAGCGTTAACATGTAGCGGCTGCATGAAAAATTCATCTCCTACTGCGGGCACATCTATTTCCATGTTGCTCTACCTGAGCTTGGCGCATCTTTTCAACGACGCCTTTCAATCCACTGTTTCCGCTGTTTACCCGGTTATTAAAGATAACCTGTCTTTGACTTTTGGGCAAATTGGGCTGATAGTTCTCGTCTATCAGCTGTGCGCCTCCGTATTTCAGCCCATATTCGGCGTTTTTTTCGACAAACGCCCCAAATCGTGGTACCTTAGCGCGGGTACTACCTCTACTATGTTAGGCCTACTGATGCTGGCGTTTGCAAGCTCCATGTACTGGGTTATGGGCGCTGTGGCGTTTATTGGGTTAGGCTCATCGGTCATTCACCCCGAAGCTTCGCGGCTGACGCACTTTGCATCGGGAGGACGGCACGGGCTGGCGCAATCCATTTTTCAGGTGGGCGGAAACTTTGGAGGCTCCATAGGGCCGCTGCTGGCGGCCGCCATCGTTGCCCCCTACGGGCAGCGCTACATCGCTGTATTTGCAGGCATCGCCGTCATTTCGCTGCTGACAAAAAGCCCCATTGTAAAGTGGTACAGGGAAAAAATACAGCTCCTGCGCTCCGGCACGGTAAAAAAAGCCGTCATTCACCGCGTGCGCCTGTCTAAAAAGAAGATTTACTTTTCGATAGCCCTGCTGCTGGCGCTGATTTTTTCCAAGTACGTGTATATGGCAAGCCTAAGCAACTTCTACACGTTTTACCTGATAGAAAAGTTCGGCATTACCACCCAGCAGTCGCAGGTGTTTCTGTTTGCGTTTCTTTTCGCCTCGGCGGTGGGCACGCTGCTGGGAGGACCCATCGGCGACCGCTTCGGGCGGAAGTACGTCATCTGGATTTCCATCTTGGGGACAGCCCCCTTTTCGCTGATGATGCCCTACGCCAACCTTGTATGGACGTGCGTGCTGAGCGTTGCCATTGGCGTTGTGCTTTCCTCCGCTTTTCCGGCGATACTTGTTTACGCGCAGGAGCTGCTTCCCACCAAGATTGGGCTTATATCCGGTCTGTTTTTTGGGCTTGCCTTCGGCATTGCCGGCGTAGCCGCCGCTGTGCTGGGCAACGTTGCGGACGTTAAAAGCCTCTCGTACGTTTACAAGTTCTGCTCATTCATCCCGCTGCTGGGCGTTGTGGCAGCCTTCCTGCCGAACGTCAAGCGATGACATGCGCATCTACAGTTAGTGAGCATTTTGGGTTATTACCGTAGATTTTGACCGGATAGGGCCGAAGAAAGTTAGCCAAGCGCTATTGACTGATTGGGAAACCGTGTTGAGTTTAGCTATTTGTAAATAACTTTTTCACAAATCGTGATGAATGTATTCTTAATATGTCGTACATTTGCGCTCTGATTTTTGAGCCCCTCCCGTTGAATTAGTTCAATAAATTAAAACTCAACATAATGCTAAATGAGTAACTCGGTTTTATTTTTGGTGGTTTTCATCACGGCGCTGTCGCTGGTAGTCATAGCCTTGGTGCTGGCGCGGCTGCTCGCGCCGCGGTCGTCCAGCCCGCACAAGGGCGAGCCCTACGAGTGCGGCATCCCCACGCGGGGCGCCACGTGGATGCAATTTCGCGTAGGCTACTACCTGTTCGCCATCCTGTATCTGGTGTTTGATGTGGAAACGGTGCTGCTGTTTCCCTGGGC
>JAIRMD010000004.1 GCA_031258915.1 Prevotellaceae bacterium | reverse complement strand
GCCTTAATCCTTTCGTAAAAGTCGCGCACCAGGCCGATTGCCGACACCATCGTCCGGTAGAAATCCTTGCCTGCCCGCGTCCCCATGGCGATCAGGTCGTTGGCAAAGTGGTCGTACTCATCGATGATGACGTAGATTCTAAAGCCGTTGCTTGTCGCCACATCGAAAGCGATTTCCAGCGCACCTATACCCGGACGTTCCGTGTCAAGCTGTTGCACCAGCGAGCCGAAATCAGGTATAATGCTCCGGTAAAGATTCAAAAATAGGCGTACCGCGCCTTGCACCTTACGGGAAAAGGACAGCTTGAAGCTTCCTTCATCGGAAGTGTCCAAGCCCGAGAAGTCAAACTCCAGCATGGCGTAGCTGCTCCGCTCAGGCGTGGGGTTTTTGCCGATGTAGAGGTTGCCGAACATGCTTTCAAACTCAGCTTTGTAGCTGAGGTTGTAGTAGCAGTTGAGCGTTCTGAGGAACAGGCTCTTGCCAAACTTGCGCGGGCGGATGAAGAAGTGATTCCGGTTGGCCTCATTCTCCAGCTCTTCTATAAACCGCGTTTTGTCGATGTAGGCATAATTTTGCAGCACGATGTCCCTGAAGTCCGAATTGCCGTAGGGCAGGCGTTTGAATAATTTTGTTTCCATGATGTGTAAGTACTGATGTTTCGCACCTTGCAAAGCGTTGAAAAAAGGGCGTAAAACCAAATCGTAAACGAATATGCTATGCGGCAAATGTACGAAAAAAGCAGAAGAACTCAAAACGGTTTTTAGCTTACCACCTTCCCTTCTTTCGCTTGTTCGCGCGCAACTGACTGCTGCAAACGTTCGAGCGTGAGCGTTGGCGGTTTTTTATCGTGCAGCTGAATAGCGCAGCGCTGTATTACATTCACTATGCTTCCGCCCGAAAGCTTGTACTCCGCCGCCTTTTGCAGAAGCTCGCCGGCGTTGGCAGGCAGCCATTCCGAAGGTAGCATTTTCTGCCAGAGCAGGCAGCGGAGCCGCTCGTCGGGCACCGGAAAGTAGAGCGTGGACTGAAAGCGGCGGAAAAACGCCGCGTCAATGTTGTCTTTGAGGTTGGTGGCCAAAACCACTGTTCCGGGGAAATCCTCAATGCGCTGGAGCAGATACGCTACCTCCTGATTGGCGTGCCGGTCGTTTGACGTTTGCGTTTCGCCGCGCTGCCCGAAGAGCGCATCTGCCTCGTCGAAAAAGAGAATCCAGCGGCGGTGCGCTGCTTTATCGAACACTTTGGCGAGGTTTTTTTCCGTTTCGCCGATGTACTTGGAAACAATCATCGACAAATCTACGCGGTAAACATCCTGAGCGGTTTGCTTGCCGAGCAAAGTTGCCGTCAGCGTTTTGCCCGTACCCGGGGGGCCGTAGAACAGGCAGCGGTAGCCCGGCTTGACGATGCGGCTGAGCTTCCACCGCTCGCGTATTTCCTCCTCGCGCTGCATCCAGCGGATAATGTCGTTGATTTCTTCGTTCAGGTTGTAGGGTAGCACCAAGTCCTGCCAGCCGAGCGGCGTGGTAATGCGCTTGGCGGGGAACGAGGCGCTGTACTCCGGATCGTACTCCTGATGGTGCAGCTTTGCCAGCACCTCGTCCGACGCCACCAGCCGCCCGCTCAAAAACGGCTCGCCATCGCCTTGCCCCTCCAAGTGCAGAATATTGTTTTTGTAAAACCAGTGATCCTTGCCGAGCAAGCTAAGAGCTAATAGCTTAGGATTAGCAACTAAGATGTTCTCCTCACCCTCAGCGCTCAGCTCATAGCGCTGAGCTAAAAATTCTGCCGTTTGCCCTGTGGGCAAAAAACCGGCATGCGAAGTGCCTTTCCACCCGCCAAATTCGGTGTAGGGGCGGTCGAGGTCTTTGTTTTGCAGAAAAAACGGGTCAAGCGTTTGCGGGGAGATATGGGGCATGAGCGCCAGGAGCAGCACGATGGTTTCCTCAAGCGTAGGCCGAACGCCGTCGGGGATAATGGGCGACAGCTCGCTCAGGTCGGGTAACGGAATGTCGCGCAGCGAAGCGTACTCGCTCTCCTTACCGAAATGCAGGGCGAGAGCGGTGTGAAGTAGCTGCTGGAAATATGTGATTGCGTGCTGCATAATTATTTAGGAATAAGACTTTTTGCACTTTTTTTTAGCTCCGTTTTCCATTTTTTATCGCCATTTCACCTCTACTCCCTTTTTCATCCACCCGAATTTGATGGTTTTGAAGCTCCACGGGCAGCTGTCGAGCAGCATGTCGTACGCCTTTTCCTCCACCGTGAGGCGGAAAATATCCTTGTGCTCCTCCAGCTTGCCTTCGCGCTGCAAAAAGCCCTCGCGCAATCCTGCCGCCGACGTGTTTTTCAGCTTTTCCCCGTTCGCCAAAACGCCTTGCAGCATAGAATCGACCGTAGCGGTTTCCTTTTCCGTCAGCTCCACGCTTCGGGGAATGGGTTTGCCGGTTCGGAAGCCGGTCAAAAGCTTGTTCAGGGTCAACGCATATTCGGGGTACTCCCCGCTTGCGCCGAAAACGGAATGCTGGAGCAGAAATATTGCGCGAATTTGCGCCTCTCTACCTTTGAATTTGCCGTCTTCCGTCAGCTCGAGCGCCGAAAACAGGCGGGGCAGGTAGGGCGACAGCAGGACTACGCCGGCGTTGCGGATGAATTGAGCATGAATAGCTGAGGGTTGAGAAGTAAGGGTTACCCCTGCATACAATTCACGAATAATCCGGCTCACTTCGGCAAATTCCGAATTGGTAAAAATATCCGGCTCCACAGCGAAGTACGACAGCAGCTCGCCGAAAGACAGGTTGTAGTGCGCCGCCATTTGCTGAAGCGTTCGGGCGACGAAATGCTTTTTGTTGAACGCCATCCGCCGCATCCCGAGCAATACCTCAAAGATAAATTTCCACTTAACTTGCCGGAAATCGCCCGACGCTTTGCCCTGTAAAGCGCCTTTTGCGTGGTAGGCGTCCAACGCCCGGATGTAAGCTTTGGCAAAGCTTTTTTCTTCGGGCAAAAGCGCGGCGGTCAGTTTCACTTTATCCGCTTCGCTGCCGCGTCGCAAGGCAATGTCTGTCCAGCGCTTGCTTTCCGCCTCGTACAGCTCCCGAAGAATTGTATGCAAGTTGAAAGGCAGCTGCCGGTTGCTTTTTTCTTGCCTAAAGTAAAGCAGCAAGTCAAGGCAGGTCAGATTATAGTGTGCGGCGATGCCGGTCAGAACGCTGCTGACAAAGTAGCGGCGGTTGAAGCTTTTCTCTCCGATTTCGCCCAGCACCGTGAAGATAAAACGCCACTTGGCCTCGCGAAATTCGCCGCCCACTTTGCCCTGCAAGCGCTGCGTGTTTTCGTGCAGGGCATCCAAGCTTTGGGCATACGCAGCAATCAGCTCGCTTTCGCTGGGGAAAAGCTGCTCTATCAGCTGATATTTTTCCGCCTCAGAAAGTTGGGCGATTAGCTTTTGCGTATCAAAAAAATTCTGCCTGCTGCGCTTCCGGGTTGCTTTGGGCTGCTCCGGCCGAAATGGCTGCCGCATGGCCGTAAAAATCTGCCGTAAATCCCTATCCAGCCAAAGCTGTGCCTGCGGACTATCCAGAAAATAATCGAGCAGCCGCCACAGCTCGATGTTGTAGTGCGCGGCAATTTTCTGCAAAACGCCCCGAACAAAGTATTTTCGGTTAAACCCTGCGCCGCGGTTTTCAAACAGCACAGGAAAAATAACCTGCCATTTAAGCAAGCGAAATTCACCTCCGGCCTTGCCTTGCAGCGCACCTTCGCTCTTTTGCCTGTCCAGCGCTTTTGCCGTTTCAACCACAATGGCGCTTTCGGCAGGGACAACCACCGACACCAAGCTAATGATTTCCGGCTCCTTCATTTGCTGCAAAAACAGCCGGCAGGAGTCCACGCGCGATAAAATTTCAACCAGCGCCTCGCAGCCATTTTCGGGTAAAGCCGAATTGGAAATATCCTTTTTGAGCAGAGCGTAAACCATTTTGTAAAACCGCCTTGCGTCGGCGTAGCTCGATGCGAGCTGCTTTTCATTGAGCTCCTCCTGCAGCTGCCAAAGAATGTTGAACAGCTCGGGCGGCATGGATAGCCGAGCGGCAAACGCCCGCAGCTCGCGGGTGAGCAGCGTTAGCAGCTCGCTGTAGCTGAGGTTGTACTTAGCCGCCAGCTGCACAATGGTTTGGGCAACGAAAGTCTTTTTGTCCAAAAACGAGCTGCGGTTGCTGAGCAGGCAGGCGTACACCACAAACCAAACGGTGTGGCGATAATCGCTTTCGCGGATGGCGGGTTTTTCCAGCTGCCGGTACTTTGCGCGGAGAAGCTGCACATACGAGCAAATAAATGTTGCGCTGGCCGTTTCCATCAAATGCACGCCTTTTTCCAGCTCCGGGTCTCCCAGCTGATATGCCAAGCGCTCCTGCAGGGAAGAGTAGTGCCCGTAAGCCTGCAAGAATTGCTTGAGCTGGCGGCTGTTTTCTTTCAAAACTTTGAGAAACAGGTGGCAAATATCACGGTATTCTGTGGCGGCCTGCCAAGGCAACGTGCCGTGCAGCAAAAATTGCTTCAGCAAGTCGAGAGCAAACAGCGGGGCGGGCGTTATTTTTATTTTTGCCTGCCGCTCTGGAGGCGGGTTGTGCAGGTATTGCAGCAGCGCTTCCGCCAGCTGCTGCCCGAAGCGGGCTGCAAACTGCTCATCAAAGGCGCTTTCTGTCAGAGCGCCCAGCTCCAAATCCAACCGCTCAATTTCCAGCGTTTCCGCCGGACGGTCGTACTGCGCCAAAACTTTGTCGGCAATACGCTCCACATTCGCCGTAAAAAATGAATCCCAGCGGGCGTACAGATTTCTTGCAAAATTTTCGCTTTGCATAAGGAAATCAAAGCGTATGGTGCTTATGGCGTTCACTTTGAAGCTAAATGTTAGAGGTTAGAAAGTTAGAGGCCAGAAAATCGTGAAGCTGCGAGCCGTATAGGGCAATTTCTGCTTCGTCTTGTTCCGAGAGCACGTAACGCCATAGAAGGTAAGTTTTCCAAAACTCGAACATTTTTTGAGTATCCAGCCAAAGAAATCGAACATCCAAGTGCGCAGGCAGCCGCTCACGGATAAAGGATTTCCACTTCTCTCTGGCAATATTTTGCTGAATATAAGCGTACTGTACCAACGTCAAGCGGTTGCTTTCTTCGGGGTAATCGCCCAAAAGGATATGCTCGATCCAGTAAGTATCGCACATCGTTTTTTCCCCGAACACGGCGACGATGATCTCGTCAACTTCGGGAGCATCTTCATCTTTCAGCACGTTGAACGCTCGGAAACGGTTTTCGTTCCACTTCGTGAAGCGGCGGATAAGCTCAGCGCGCTTTTCGTTGGCCTCGTGCAGGTCTTTTTTGTCGGCTACCAGCGCTTTAGTATCCTCGCCGTAGAGCATATCCAGAACGTCGAGCAGGCGCGACTTTTGTTCGCGCCAAAAATCCGCATTATGCAAATCATTGCTTTCGAAGCGCTCACTATCAATCAGTTTATCCATATCTGCAATGGAAAAGTTGGGCTGGTACGGCGGCGGCAGCTTGCCCGATAGCTGCAGCAAGTCGGGGATGCTTCTGGCCTGATGCAGGATGTTTGCCAGCAAAAAATCGAAAATGAGCAAGTAGGCCTCCAGCTGCAGGATTTGCGCCTTTCGCTGCGGGCTGCTGCCGGACGGCACACCGTTTTCGTTGATGCCGTAGGTATCGGGAAAGTGGTGCTGAAGCGAATAGTATTCTTTCGGCAGCGAATGGCTTACTTGCGTACTTTGGTCGGGCGGAGCGAACTGCGGCGTATCGTCCGCAGCGG
>JAIRMD010000190.1 GCA_031258915.1 Prevotellaceae bacterium | reverse complement strand
AACTTGTAAGAAATTGCTTTCATCGTTTTTAGTCAAATCACATGTGTTTTTTATGTGTTTTTTTTCAACTAAAAACGCTAAAAAAAGGGGGTATTCCTTTGCTTTACGATGCTCGTAAGCTCAACATTTGCCGCAAGTTGCTGTAAATGTGGTACTTAGGAAGTTGACCTAACAGGATTCGAACCTATACAAACAGAACCAAAATCTGTTGTGCTGCCATTACACCATAGGTCAGCGTGGCAAAATCAAATTTGCGGGGCAAAGATACAATAATGTTTTTTATTTTACAACCCCGCAGCCGTCAACGCCGAAAAAACATTTTTTGCTACGCGCACAGGCCTGCTGCTCTGCTTTTGCGGGATGCCTTCTCACTAAACGGCAGCTAAAATAAATTAATCAAAGGTTGTTGGTATTGAATTTTTCCTACCTTTGTGGCTCATGAAAACACGCTGCGGGAATAGCTCAGTTGGTAGAGCATCAGCTTCCCAAGCTGAGGGTCGCGAGTTCGAGCCTCGTTTCCCGCTCACATAAAGAAAATGCGCCACGCCGCATGTTGCAAAGCATTTCAGCTGATGAAATGCTTTTTTTATGGCATAGCGTGAGCTTGCAAATTTCGTAACTACGGGAGCATTTTTGTGGGGGAGTTGTATTTTCTGCCGCCCGCTCTTTGGTCAGTTTGTCACGTAGTACCAGTCGGTAGCATTTGGCATGGGCTGCACAAGGTAGGCGCGAAGCCTGATTCTTTTTTCGGTGTGCTTGCCGTCTATCAGGCTGTAGCGCGACTTGCATTTCTTGCACTCGGCGTGAACGTCCGACGTGATGTGCTCCACCACGCCGGAGGCAAGGCACTCCTCGCTGTTGGGGCAGGTGGCGTCGAAGGCAAACACCTCGTTTGGGGCGTTGTGGTAGCGAAACACTATCACGCCGTGCTTGTTGTACCCAACGTTGGGGGTTACCTTGACGGTCATGATTTCGTAGGAGGGCATGTACACGCTGAACTCAAAGCGCCCGGAATCGGGTACGGGGCAATCGTACTCTTTGGTGCAGGCCGCCGCGAGCGCAAGCAGGCACAAAAGCAGGCAGGTATGTATAAAGCGAAGTGGCATGGCGTAAAAGTACGTATTTTTCTGCATTTATTTTTCGGGGAAGCCGAGAATTTTGTACTTTTACCCAAAATTTTTATCCCCAAAAAAAAACCGCATCCTATGTTCGTTCACCTCCACGTCCACACAGAGTACTCGATACTCGACGGCGCATCAAAAATCTCCCACCTTGTTGACAAAGCTATTGCCGACGGCATGAAGGCCGTTGCCATAACCGACCACGGCAACATGTACGGCGTAAAGGAGTTTTTTGACTACATCGGCAAAAAGAACTCCGCCCTCAGCAGCGCCATCAAGGAGCTTGACAAGCGAATACAGGAGGCGGAGGAAAAAGGCGAGGGCGTTGCCACGCTCAAGCTGGAGCTGCACGAGGCTAAGGCAAAGCGCTTCAAGCCTATCATTGGCTGCGAGGTGTACGTGGCTACGGAGAGCCGGTTTGACCGAAAGGGGAAGGAAGACCTGAGCGGCGACCACCTCATTCTGCTGGCAAAAAACAAAACCGGGTACCACAACCTGATGAAGCTCGTATCGCTGGGCTTTCTGGAGGGATTTTACGGGAAACCGCGCATCGACAAGGAAATTCTGGAAAAATACCGCGAGGGGCTTATCGTTTCGTCGGCCTGTTTGGGCGGCGAAATTCCGCAGTACATCCTGAAGAATGACTTGGCAAGCGCCGAAAAGAGCATTCTGTGGTTCAAAGCGCTGTTTGGCGACGACTACTACCTGGAGCTGCAGCGGCACAAGGCAACCGACCCCACCGCCGAGCAGCAAACCTACCCGCGACAGCAGCTCGTGAACGAACAGCTGCTGGCGCTGGGGCAAAAGCTGGGCGTGAAGTGCATCGCCACCAACGACGTCCACTTCGTGAACGAAAATGAGGCGCAGGCGCACGACCGCCTGCTCTGCATCAGCACCGCCGCCGACGTGAACGACCCCGCGCGCATGCGCTACACGCGGCAGGAGTGGTTTAAAAGCTCCGCCGAAATGCAGGCGCTCTTTTCCGATATTCCCGAGGCGCTCGCCAACACGCTCGAGGTGGCGGACAAGGTTGAATTTTACGACATCAACAGCAAGGCCATCATGCCCAAGTTTCCCCTGCCCGAGGGGTTTGAAAGCGATGGCGACTACCTCCGCCACATCACCTACAACGGCGTGGCGAAAGGCGACGTGCCGGGCGCCAAAGGGCGCTACCCCGAAATAACGCAGGAGATAAAAGACCGCATAGACTTTGAGCTGGACACGATGATCAACATGGGTTTTCCGGGCTACTTTCTCATTGTGCAGGATTTCATTGCGGCCGCCCGCGAAATGGGCGTGTGGGTTGGCCCCGGACGAGGCTCGGCGGCCGGCTCGGTGGTGGCCTACTGCCTCCGCATTACCGATATTGACCCCCTCAAGTACGACTTGCTGTTTGAGCGATTCCTCAACCCCGACAGAATCTCCATGCCCGACATCGACATCGACTTTGACGATAACGGGCGCGACAAGGTGCTGCAGTACGTTACCGACAAGTACGGCAAAGAAAAGGTGGCGCAGATTGTAACGTTCGGCACTATGGCCGCCAAGTCTGCCATTAAGGACGTGGCGCGCGTGCAGAAGCTGCCGCTACAGGAAAGCAACCGCCTGTCGGCCCTCATCGACCAGCTGCCGCGCAACGCCAGCTCCGTCAAAAACGCGGTGGAGAGCATTGCCGAAATGAAAGCCGCCGCCGAATCGAAAGACCCGCTGATGAGCGACACCATCAAGTTTGCGCAAATACTCGAGGGCACGGTGCGAAACTTAGGCGTGCACGCCTGCGGCGTTATCATCGGCGCAGACGACCTCACCAACTTTGTGCCCATTAGCACCACAGACGATAAGGACAGCAGCAGCAAGGAGAAAAAAAGAATTGCCGTAACGCAGTACGAAGGCACCAAAGTGGAGGACGTGGGGCTGATAAAAATGGACTTTCTGGGGCTAAAAACCCTCTCCATCCTCAAGGAGGCTGTGGCCAACATCAAGCAAAGCCGGGGCGTTGACCTCAACATCGACAGCATCCCCATCGACGATAAGGCAACCTACGAGCTGTACAGCCGCGGCGACACCATTGGCACGTTCCAGTTTGAAAGCGACGGCATGCGCAAGTACCTGCGCAGCTTGCAGCCGACAAAGTTCGAAGACCTCATCGCCATGAACGCCCTGTACCGCCCGGGGCCTATGGGCTACATCCCCGATTTTATCGACCGCAAGCAGGGGCGCAAAAAAATAACCTACGACATCCCCGACATGGAGGAGTACCTGAACGAAACCTACGGCATTACCGTGTATCAGGAGCAGGTCATGCTGCTGGCGCGCAAGCTGGCGGGCTTTACGCGCGGCGAGAGCGACGAGCTGCGAAAGGCTATGGGGAAAAAAATCAGGGAAAAGCTGGACGCGCTAAAGTCTAAATTCTTTGAGGGATGCAGGAGCAAGGGGCACGACGAAAAAATAGTGGGCAAAATCTGGAACGACTGGACGTCGTTTGCCGAGTATGCGTTCAACAAATCGCACGCCACCTGCTACTCGTGGGTGGCCTACCAAACCGCCTACCTCAAGGCCAACTACCCCTCGGAGTACATGTCGGCGCTGCTCAGCTGCAACCTCTCCAACATCGACGAAGTGTCGAAGTTTATGGACGAATGTCGGTACATGAACATCGCCGTGCTCAGCCCCGACGTGAATGAAAGCTTGCTCACGTTCACCGCCAACAAGGATGGCAACATTCGCTTCGGCATGGGCGCCATAAAAGGCGTGGGCGAAAATGCTGCGCTCAACATCATCGAAGAGCGCGAGGCGCACGGGACATTCAAGAGCATTTACGACCTCGTGGAGCGCGTCAACCTGCAATCGTGCAACAAAAAAACGCTCGAATCCCTTGCCGGCTCGGGTGCGCTGGACAGCCTCGGGATAGACCGGCAGGCGTACATCATGCCCGCAACCGCCGATGGCGCAACGTTTGTTGACGTTCTCATGCGCTTTGGCGCCCTGCACCAGCAGAGCAAAAACTCGCAGCAGCAATCGCTCTTTGGCGGAAATGCCGACATCGACGTGGTGCAAAAGCCCAGACCCCCGGCAATCCCCAGCGACATGAACAGGCTGAGCATGCTCAACCGGGAGCGGGAGCTCGTCGGCATATACCTTTCGTCGCACCCCCTCGACGAGTTCAAAACAGTAATGCAGCAGCTGACCAGCTGCACCGTTTCCAGCTTTGGAAACCTCGACGCGCTGTACGGCAAAAGCCTCAAGTTTGCCGGCCTGGTCACCAAGGCGGCGGAGTTCATGACGAAAAACAACAACCCCTACGGGCGGTTGACCATAGAAGACTTTTCGGGCAGCCACGAATTTACGATATTCGGGAATGACTACATCACCTTCAAAAAGTACTTTGAGGAGGGGTATGCGCTGCTTATTCACGCTGCGGTGCAGGAAAGAAGAAGATTCGGAAGCGCG
>JAIRMD010000240.1 GCA_031258915.1 Prevotellaceae bacterium | reverse complement strand
CTCCCGCACGGTGGTGGTAGGGGGGGAGTTCCCTCGGCTGCGCTCGGGATGACGGCAAGTGGCAGCACCAATTGGTGATGTAACAGAAACGTTGATTTTTATTGATTTATAGCAACAATAATCATTGTAAAACTATCATATTCAACAAATTAAACAACTTGCGAAAGCTGAATCATTAATATGAAATTGTCAATATCATTGCGTACGGTTCGTATAAAAACGAGTAAATTAGGTAATTAGGTTTGTTGAGAAGAGGGCTATTGACGGCTACTGAGGTTGTTTTGTTATTAAAATTAGGTGGAAATGAGGTGTTTTGCGCCTGAAAATCATGTAACTTTCCGGCGCACGCAATTTAAAATTCAAAATTCAAAATTTCCCCAGGTGTTATCCTTAGGTTTTCAGGAACGTTTTTCCCGGCAGCGCTTTCACCAGCCCGCTAAACTCCAGATTGAGCAGCGCCGACGACACCTTTGGCATTGCCAGTCCGGTGCTGCGGCAAATAATGTCGATGCTTTGCGCTTCGGTGGTTGATAAGAAGTTGAGCAGCGTTTTTTCGTCATCCGGCAGCTCCGGCAGGAATAGCGACTGCTGTACCGGCTGCTTTCTGGGGACGTCCCAGCTGAGGAGATAGGCTACGTCGGCGGCGTTTTCGATGAGGGCGGCTTTGTTGGCCTTGATGAGCTTGAGGCATCCCGCCGAAGCTTTGTCGCCCACACGTCCGGGGAATGCCATCACGTCGCGGGAGTAGCCAAACGCCATGTCTGCGGTGATGAGCGCTCCGCCTTTCTCTGCCGATTCCACCACGATGGTAGCATCTGCCATGCCCGCCACAATCCGGTTGCGCTTTACAAAGTTGGAGGGGTCCATCCGGCACTTTGAGGTGAAGTCGCTCAGGAGAGCGCCGCCCTGCTGTAGCATTTCCCGCGCCACGTTGAGGTGCTGCGCCGGATACACCATATCCAAGCCGTGCCCCATCACGGCAACGGTTGGCAGCCCGTGAGCCAGCGCTGCGCGGTGCGCACAAACGTCGACGCCAAACGCCAAGCCGCTCACCACAAGCGGCGCGTACTGACCTGCCAAGTCGCGCACCAGATTTTCGCACTGCTGCCTGCCGTAGGCGGTAGCGTTGCGCGTACCTACTATGCTTATCACCTTTGGCGCGTTGAGGTCTGTGGAGCCTTTAGCGTACAAAATGAGGGGGCTGTCTTCGCAGTTGCGCAACCGCTCGGGGTAGCGCTTATCCAGAAAGGAGAAAGCCTGCACGCCGTTTTTCGCCATAAACTCCAGCTCTTGCTTTGCTCGGTTGAGGGCGGCATGCTTTGAGGCGTCTATGGCGCTACAGAGCGCCGTGCCCACGTCGGGGATGCGAAGGAGCGCCTTTGCCGGCGAGGTGAGCACCGTTTCGGCGTTGCCGCAGTAGGCAATGAGCTGCTTTGCGGTAATGCTCCCTACGCCGGGAATGAGCGTGAGGGCAAGCTGGTATGTGAGGTCGGTGTTCAAGGTTTTTTTTACATTACTTCATTGCTCTTTGGCGGGCACGGGTTTTTTTATGCACCATAGCAGCCACAGCAGCGCAAAGCGGAGCAGGATTATCGCCGCTACTATCGCCACCGCCAGCAGTATGACCTTTGGCTTGAGCTGCTCAAGGCTGTGGGTCAAGCCCCAGCGCTGCACCATCACGTACATCAGCATTGCGCCAAGCGAGTAGAGCACGGCGGTGCACAAAAAGTTGACGTGCGCCAGCTGCGCCTTGCAGCAGCGGCAGGTAAGCTTGGCGTCCACGTCAATAAACCAGAGCAAGCTTAGCCGCGCCTTGCCTTCTCCGCAGTAGGGGCAGCGCCGCATTGCCGAAAGCCGGCGGCTAATATTTTGCAAAAAAGGCTTCTTCATCTTCCCAATCTAAGTGAGGTAGCCGCTGCTTGAGCTGCGACAGGTTTTGCTGCTGCGCCTTCAAAAAGTTCCGGTACTCCGGCGTGTTGGCGTTAAACGGGCGGTGCGCTTTGGCGGCCAGCAGGCGCTTTACCTCCTCCATTGTGCGCATTGCGCTGTCGCTAAAGGCGGCCTGCTCAAATTTTTGGCAGATGTACTCCACCGCCACCTCCGAGGGGTGGAGCATATCGCTGGCGTAGAAGCGGTAGTCGCGCAGTTCGTCTTGCATAATTTCGTAGGCGGGGAAGTAGGCGGTGTTTTCCGTTTTTTGCAGCGTTTGCTCCACCGCAAGCAGCAGCGCGGCTTTGCTCAGCTGGTTGCCGTGCGCGCCCTCTTTCCAGTGGCGAATGGGGCTTACGGTGAAAATGATGTGCACATTCGGATTTTTGCTGCGCACGCTGCGCACCATGTCGCAGAGCACGGCGGCGGATTTGTCCGGCGAAAGAAAAATGCGCTCAAACTCCTTGTCTGGGGTTTTGTGGCAGCAGGTTGCCACTTCCCCCGTTTCCTTGAGCTTATACGTCCACGATGTGCCCAGCGTTACCACCAGAAAGTCGGCAGTTCTCAGCCCCCACGCCCCGCGAAAAATACTTTCGTTCATTCGGCGCAGGCACTCCTCCTTGTCGGGGTGGGCAAAGCGGCTATGGTGCGTGTAGCTAAACCAGAGACCCTGCCCATAGCGCAAGTCAGACGCGGCGAGCAGGCGTTTTTCGCCCATTCGCAGCAGGCTCTGCGCCACCGACACGGGGTTGTACAGCACGCCAAAGGGGTTGCCCATGGCGGCAAACTTGAGGCTCTGCAGCCGCGCAGCAAAGCGCTCGGCAAAGCACGAGCCAACCAGCAGCATCTTATGCTCGTAGCCCAGCTTGCATGGCATGGGCGCTACAGCTATTTGCGTACGAAAATCCACAGCGGTAAATTTTTATTAGCGCAAAAATAGGCATTATTTTTTGTGTAGGAAAACCTGCTACAAATTTTGGGGTGATAAATCATGTTGCGCAGTATGATTTTGCGATTGGCTGCGCCGAGCTCCGCCGCGTTTTGCGCCACAAACGCCAAGCCCTGAAAGGGCGAAATCAATAGCGCAGGGCAATGCCCTGTGATGCTTGCGCCAGAGTTGTCTGAACTTTGATTTATGTGATTTATGTGATTTTTTTTTGATGGTGTATACGCCCTTCCCCCCGTCATTCCGAGCGGAGCACGCGAGGCACGAGCGTGCGCAGTCGAGGAACCTCCCACCGTACAGCCGTCGTGTGGTAGAAATGGCGGGGTAAAACAATTCATAAAAATCATCCAAATCAAAAAAATCAAAGTTCAGACAACACGTTCTCACAGCCACCTAAAAAATCTTAAAAAATTCAAAAACCACTAACCTCAAAAAAATTTTTGGTTACAGATTTACTACATTTCCCCATGTTTTCCTTTCAATAGTTAAGCAAAATACGTGTTTTGCAATATTTATTTTGTTAATTAATGGCGACACGTTTTTTTTAGCTGAGATGCTGGCATTTTTTGTAACATTATGTTGTACATTTGCAAAATCTCTTGAAGGATTTTTTCTTACTTGTCCTTATCGCTAATAGTAAATGAATTTTTGTGACAAAATACTAAGAGCTGCTTCCAACCGGCTGCGTGGCTATAACAGCGCGGGCATAGCTCGTGTATACGCACACGGAGCACACACACACACACACACACACACACACACACACACACACACCAAACTCGCAAAGTTAGCAAAAAACTCTTTACTATCAAACACTTCCCTACTTAATATTGCGCTATTTTGCGGCAATTTTTTTGCCGCTCCATTCAAGCGCTACACCACAACATTACGACATCGCTTTGCCTGCCTGCCAACGGCGGGGGGGCGATTTTTTTTGTATCTGCATAAAAAACGGCTGAAAAATTTCACTCTCCTGCTAATCCTGCTCCTTACGTTATGTAGCGGCGTTGCGGCTGCTCAGGCGCAGGGCGTGAGGGGCGCCGTTGTTTCGGAGGAGGACGGGCTGCCGGTGGCGGGCGCTACCGTGCTGGTCAAGGGTACCTCTGTG
>JAIRMD010000160.1 GCA_031258915.1 Prevotellaceae bacterium | reverse complement strand
CTGCTTCGCGCAGCGGCGCCGTTTGCGGCGTTTCGATGTAGCCCGGGCCAATGCCGTTCACTTGAATGTTAAACTCCGCCCACTCGCAGGCAAGGTTACGGGTCAGCATTTTCAGCCCGCCCTTTGCCGAAGCGTAGGCCGACACCGTTTCGCGCCCCAGCTCGCTCATCATGGAGCAGATATTGATGATTTTTCCGCCGCCTTTTTTTATCATGTACGGGGCTACGGCCTTCGACATGATGAACGGCCCGTTGAGGTCAACGTCAATCACCTGACGGAAGTCTTTGGCTGTCATTTCTACGGCGGGTATGCGCTTGATGATACCGGCGTTGTTTACCAAAATATCTATCACCCCAACTTCCCTGGTGATTTGCGCAATGCTGCTGTTCACCTTATCCTCGTCGGTTACGTCGAACACGTAGCCTGTGGCGTCAACGTTGGCAGCCTTGTACTCGGCTTCGGCAGCCGTAACTTTTTCGGCTTGCAGGTCGTTGAACACAATTTTTGCGCCGGCAGCGGATAGGGCTTTGGCAATAGCCATCCCAATGCCATACGTAGCGCCGGTTACCAGGGCGACTTTACCTTTGAGCGAAAATTTGTCTGTAGTACTCATGATAGTAACGTTTTAAAATTAGAAAAATGTGCTGAGTAGAAGCGCCGCAGCGCGCAATTGCAGCTGCGGTGTGTAGCAAGCAAAAAATGCGCAAGCAAGCAAAAAAAGAGGCTGCTCATGTAGCCTCTTTTTTTGCTTCAAGTAGCCCATAGGAGAATCGAACTCCTCTTTCAAGAATGAGAATCTTGCGTCCTAACCGATAGACGAATAGGCCATACATTCATCGGGCATGAGCAGCCGCCCAACGGGTGCAAATATAGCAAGAATTTTTAAGCCAACCAAATTTTCATTCAAAAAAAAAAGATTTCAGATTTCAAATTCCGCAGCGCACTTCACACCTCTTAGTTAGCTCTTAGCTCTCCACCAGCTTCTTATATTTCAGCTTGTGCGGAGCAGCGTCGCCCGTGCGTTTTCTCTTGTGCTCCTCGTAGTCGCTGAATCCGCCTTCGAAGAATACCACCTGCGAGTCGCCTTCAAAGGCAAGGATATGCGTAGCTATCCTGTCAAGGAACCAGCGGTCGTGCGAAATGATGACCGCGCATCCGGCAAAATTCTCCAGCCCCTCTTCGAGCGCGCGAATGGTGTTCACGTCCACATCGTTGGTAGGCTCGTCGAGCAGGAGCACGTTGGCTTCCTCCTTTAGCGTAAGCGCAAGGTGCAGCCGGTTGCGCTCGCCGCCGCTAAGCACGCCGCACTTTTTCTCCTGATCGGCGCCGCTAAAGTTGAAGCGCGACACGTAGGCGCGGGCGTTGATGCTACGTCCGCCAAGCGTAATGATTTCGCTGTTCTCGGCAATGGTTTGGAAAACGGTTTTGTCAGGGTCTATTTTTTTATGCTGCTGGTCAACGTACGCAATTTTGACGGTTTCGCCTACCTCAAATGTACCTTTATCCACCGCTTCCATGCCCATAATCATTCGGAAGAGCGTAGTTTTTCCGGCTCCGTTGGGGCCAATGATGCCCACAATTCCGGCGGGCGGAAGCGCGAAGCTCAAATTTTCAAACAGCACGCAGCTGCCAAAGGCTTTGCTTACGCCCTGCGCCACGATTACCTTGTCGCCAAGGCGCGGCCCGTTGGGGATGTACATTTCGAGTTTATCCTCCTTTTGCTTGCTATCCTCGTTCAGCATTTTGTCGTAAGCACCCAAGCGTGCCTTCGACTTTGCCTGACGCGCCTTGGGGTTCATGCGCACCCACTCCAGCTCGCGCTCCAGCGTTTTCCTGCGCTTGCTTTCCTGCTTCTCCTCCTGCGCCAGCCGCTTTGATTTTTGCTCTAACCACGAGGAGTAGTTACCCTTCCACGGAATACCCTCTCCGCGGTCGAGCTCCAGTATCCACCCGGCCACGTTATCCAGAAAGTAGCGGTCGTGCGTTACGGCAATCACCGTGCCTTTGTACTGTTGCAGGTGCTGCTCCAGCCACAGGATGCTTTCGGCGTCGAGGTGGTTTGTAGGCTCGTCGAGTAGCAGCACGTCGGGCTCTCGAAGCAGCAGCCGGCACAGCGCAACGCGGCGGCGCTCGCCCCCCGACAGGTTTCTGATGGCAGCCTCGGCATCGGGGCAGCGCAGCGCGTCCATCGCGCGCTCCAGCTTGCTGTCTATCTCCCAGCCGTTGGCGTGCTCAATTTTTTCGGTCAGCTCGCCTTGCCGCTCAATCAGCTTGTTCATATCCTCATCGCTCATCGGCTCGGCAAACCTGCTGTTCACCTCCTCGTACTCTTTGAGCAGGCTCACCACCTCCTGTGCGCCCTGCTGCACCACCTCGAGCACGGTAGCATTTTCGTCCAGCAGCGGCTCCTGCTCAAGGTAACCTACGCTGTAGCCCGGCGCCCACACTACCTCGCCCTGATACGATTTTTCTATGCCGGCAACGATTTTCATCAGCGTGGACTTACCAGACCCGTTAAGCCCGATAATACCGATTTTTGCCCCGTAAAAAAATGAGAGGTAAATATCTTTAAGGATTTGCTTATTCGTGTTAGGCAATACCTTCCCAACACCATTCATCGAAAAAATTATTTTTTCCTCAGGCATGCTTTTTATTCAAAAATTCAAAAATTCAAAAATTTCGGTAAGCGCACTCTCATTGTGAGCGAAGCGAAATAATCCGGATATACTGCACGCGGGCAGTATAACTCCTAAGCTCCCACGTTGCTAAGAATCATCTCAAAGTCATTTTTTTGGAGCAGGAAGTTTTTGGGTTTGGTTTCGTAGTAGTAGTAGTAAAGCGCACCGTCCACATCCATGATCATTTTGTAGCCGTACGCGCCTTTTTCGGCGCCTTGCGGGTATACGGTGAAGGCTACCGCTGCGTTGGCTTCTTTTTCGCTCACCACGCGGGCAATATCATCTTCCTCTACAAAGCGGAAGATGTTGCCGTGCCTTGCCTCCATTTCACGAATATTCACCTTAACGTCAACATCGCTTTTGCTGATGTAAATGGTTTTCCCTTTGAGCTGTGGCATGTTGTAGTTATACGCCTGCAAGCGCTGCTGAAAGCTGGCCATTAGCTTGTCCTTAAACGATTGCTCCTTAATGTTTTCGGCATGTTTTTGCACAAAAATAACCATTGGGCTGAGCATCATTGCGGAAATTTTGCCGTCGGCTGTTTCGCAGGCTAACGGAATTGAGGCAACCTCCGGCATCATATCCAAGCTGCTGTCGGATTCCTTGCTTCCCATGAGCAGGCTCAGGTAGAGGTACGGGCGCTTGAGCTTATCCCTGCTTTCCGTCACTTTGGTTACCAGCAAAAACGAGCTGTTTTCGTCGGTGCGCAGAGCGTCAAACTCGCCTTTATCCACCACCTTGTAGGGGGTTACCGTCCAAAAGTGCTTGACGGCATCATTCAAAAACGCATCGAAGATGATGTTGTCGTTGGTGGTTACCACGTAGGTGGTCGATTTGAAAAAAGTCGCGAGCTCGCCGGCCGTAGCTACGCGACGTTCTGCTGCGTGGGCTTGTCCTAACGCCACCAGCATTGAGATGGCAATAAATATACGCTTCATTTACTTTTGATTTTTAAGTGTTGTTTTTATTATTTGGCTGTATAACAAAAAGTTGTAGCCACCAACCGTAAGCGGAAAGAGAATGCTTTTCGCCGTAGGCATATCGCGCAAATATAGCAAAAATTTGCGACATTTTTTTGTGTTTATACTAACTTGATACACATTAAACTAAATTGTGATTGGTATAAAAAAGCATTGCGGTATGAATATATTGCATATCTTTGCTACCTCATATTTTATCATGTTGCATAAGTTGGTTGATACATTTGAGCTGTGGAGCGGGGAGCGGCTGGTTTCGTCGCAGGAGCTCACGCAGGCAGGGTCGAACAGGCGCTACTTTCGCCTTGCGTCTGCTACCAAAGCTGCGGTAGGATGCCACAGCAGCAATATTTCGGAGAACAAGGCTTTTATCGACCTTGCGCAGCACTTTGCCGCCAAGCAGCTGCCTGTGCCGCGCGTGCTGGCTGTCTCGGAGCGTGGCGAGTGCTACCTTCAGCAGGATTTGGGCGATGTCTCGCTGTTTGGCCTCATTGCTGCGGGGCGCGAAGCCGGACAATTTTCGCCGGACGAGAAGGCGGCGCTGCTTACCGCCATTGCTGCGCTGGCAAAAATACAGTATGAGGGTGCGCAGGGGCTTGACTATACGCTCTGCTACCCGCAGGCTAAGTTTGGGCGGGACACGATTGCTTGGGATTTGAGCTACTTCAAGTATTGCTTCCTCAAGCCCAACATGGAAGATGTTGACGAGGCCAAGCTGGAGGCGGATTTTGGGCGGCTGGTAGAGTACTTGGCCGCCGAGAAAAACAGCTGCTTCATGTACCGCGATTTTCAGTCGCGCAACGTGATGTGGCACGAGGGTAAACCTTACTTCATAGATTTTCAGGGCGGCAGGAAAGGCGTGCCGCACTACGATGTGGCTTCGTTTCTGTATCAGGCTAAGGCAAATTTTCCTGATGCCCTGCGTAAAGAGCTGCTGCGAGCCTACCTTCAGGCCGCCGCACGCTACGCGAAGGTTGACGCTGCCGCTTTTGAGCAGAAGCTGCCTGCGTACGCTCTTTTGCGCACGCTGCAGGTGCTTGGCGCATACGGATTTCGTGGATATTTTGAGCGGAAGGAGCACTTTTTGCAGAGCGTTCCTTTTGCGCTGGAGAACATGGGGCGGCTGCTTACGCAGCTGCCTGCCGGCTTGGAGGTTTCTTACCTCGCCGGCACGCTGCTGCGCCTGATAGCGCAAAAGCGCCCAGCGGCGCGGCAGCAGCAGCAGCCGGATGTGCTGCGCGTGCAGGTTTGCAGCTTCTCGTACCGCTGCGGGATTCCCGATGACAGCTCGGGCAACGGAGGGGGCTTTATTTTCGACTGCCGCAGCATTTTCAACCCCGGCAGGCAGGAGGAGTTTCGCCTGCTTACGGGCTTGGATGCGCCGGTAGCGCAATTCTTGGATGGCAACCGGCAGATGGCCGAATTGCTGCAGCACGCCTCATCGCTGGTGGATGCGGCGGTGGAGCGCTACCTTGCGCGCGGCTTTCGCCACCTTATGGTAGGCTTTGGGTGCACGGGCGGGCAGCACCGCTCGGTGTACGCGGCGCAGCGCATGGCCGAGCGCCTGAACCAAAAATACCCGCAGGCAGAGGTAGAGGTGAGGCACCGTGAGCAGAGGATAGCAGCTATTTTGAAAAATATTCCCTGATAAATCGTTTGATATGAGTGGTTCTGGCAAGCGTAGAAGCCTTACCCCCAGCCTCTCCTTACGGAGAGGGGCGGAGCTGAGGGCGTAACGGCGAATACTTCTACCTTTGATTAGCATTAGTAAAAACGTAAAACAGCCATTGTATGAGAGCCTTAATTCTTGCGGCAGGTTTGGGTACGCGCCTTAAACCAATTACCGACAGCCTGCCCAAAGCGCTGGTTGCTGTTGGCGGCGTGCCGCTGCTGGAGTACAACCTGAAGCATTTGGCGGCGCAGGGCGTTACCAAATTTATTGTCAACGTGCACGACAAGGCCGACATGGTAGAAGATTTTTTGCGAAGCCGCAAAAGCTTTGGGCTTGACGTTACGATTTCGGACGAGCGCGAGCAGCTGCTCGATACCGGCGGCGGGCTGAAACATGCCGCATGTTTCTTTGACGACGGGGAACCTTTTTTGATATACAACGTTGATATTATTACCTCGCTCGACGTGCAGCAGGTTTACGCGCAGCACCAGAAAACGAACGTGCTGGCCACCTTAGCCGTGAGCCACCGCAGCACGTCGCGCTACTTCCTATTCGATGCAAGCCATCGCCTGCACGGGTGGCGTAACGTGAGTACGGGCGAAGAGCGCAGGCCGCTGCCTTCCTCTGAAACGCTTATTCCTTTGGCATTTAGCGGAATACACGTGGTAAGCCCGGAAATCTTTTCGCACCTGCACGCGTTTTGCGGTAATTTTTCGATAGTTGACGTTTACCTGTCGCTCGCCTCCTCCCGCTGCATTATGGGGTACTACATGCAGGGAGAGCAATGGCTGGATGTAGGTACTCCCGAAATGTTGAAGGAGGCAAATAGCATAATATCAACTCAATAATACAATTTTATGCCAAAAAAACAGCTGCTTTGGGAGAAAACAGCCAGCAGTAAAATGCAACCTGCACTTTTTTCCAAAAAAACTTTATATCTTTACGCGTTGAAAATATACAAAATAGCTTATGCAGTACATTTACGAAAATACAAACAACCCACTGGATTTTTTCCAGCGCTACCCGTATAAAATAAAAGTTGTTGATTTACAGCTTGACATGAAAACTCAGATGGAGTATTTCGGCTTGCTCTCTGAAATTTTTCAGGGGACTAACGCAGAGGCGCTGGCGAATATTCACAGAAGAAAGACTTTTGATCCCAGCGTGTCGCTGGAATACCGCAAGCGTATGCTGGCGTGGCTTTCGATGTCCGAGGAGGTGGATGTGCTGCGCAAGCTGGAGCAGTATGAGAAGAGCTGCCCCGAAGAGGAGAAAGGTTTTGTCTCCATGTGCGTATACCAGTGCCGCACCAACATCGAGGCGGCGCTGCTTGGCGAGCGCCATGCGATGGTGGCAAGCGGCATGGGGGGCGAGGGCAACAAAATTCGCTACTTTGCAGCGCTGATAACCGTATCGGGGCAAGCGTGGAGCGCAACAGAGCAGCACCTGCTGCGCGAAGAGCTGATGCTGGCATGTAAGGAGCAGGGCGCCGTGGTAGAGCAGCTGGAGTTTTCCGGCAAGTACGCAAAAATACTCCTCCTTACGCCGATTACGCTTTCGCCCGTTGTGGTGATACGCAACGCAAAAAACGCCAGCAACGAGCTGGGGGTTTTTATAAGTCAGCAGGAGGTTATAACAAACATCTCGCGCCTCTCGGACGAGGAGCTGGATAAGCTTCTGAAAGGAGAAAGCCCCGAATCCTGCGGCGCGTGGCAGCAGCGTGCGCCAGGCAGTTAGCGGTGTGCTACGCGCAGCTACCTTTCTCTCAGCTCCTCAAAGCTGACGTCGGAGAAGCTGGGCCTTTCCTTCTGCCCGGCGCCGAATTGCCTTGTAGAGGCGTTGCCCGCAATGTAGTCCAGCGCTTCGTTCAAGCCTGCAAGAAACTTTTCAAAATCTTCCTGAAAAAGAAAAATCTTATGCTTCTCGTAGGAGAACTTGCCCTGCCTGTTCATCAACCTCTTACTCTCGGAGAGGATGAGGTAGAGATCGCCTTCGCGCGTTGCCTTCACGTCAAAAAAGTAGGTGCGCTTCCCTGCTTTCACAGGCTTGGAAAATAGCTCTTCCTGCCTTTCACCATCGTGCTCTTCAAAATCATCCATGAACGTTTTGATTGGTTAAGAATTTAAACCTCAAAAATAAAGATTGGAATATATGGTTAATTCATAGTTAGAAGCTACGATGTAAAAAAATATGCCTTAGCAAATCGTTTTTGGTTTTTTGAGGCAGCTCCACGTAAAGTAGGCCGCTAAAGCAACGTACACGGCTAACCCTAAAATTTCTGCCTGATAAGATGATGTCCATGAAGTATTTACATAGCTAAACCCTAAATATTTCAGCAGGGCGCTTAGCACTCCAAAAAGCGCTCCGCCGGCAATAAAGCCGGATGCTATGAGCGTTCCCCGCTCGCTGCGAGCCTGACGGAGGGCGGCATCCTTGCTCCCGACCTTCACGTACCAGCTCAGCAGCCCGCCTATCAGCAGCGGGGTGTTCAGCTCCAGCGGAATGAACATGCCCAGCGCAAACGCCAGCGCAGGTACTCCAATCATGGTAAGGATGAGCGCCAGCATGGCACCGGTGGCGTAGAGCAGCCATGGCGCCTGCTGGCCGCTCATGAGCGGCTCTACTACGGCGGCCATAGCGTTGGCGTGAGGGGCTGTCAGCGCCTCGCTGCCCGTGAATCCGTATGTTTTGTTGAGGACTATCATCACCCCGCCGATGGTGGCCGCCGATACGAATGCTCCTAAGAATTTGAGCGATTGCTGCTTATATGGAGTAGCGCCGAGCCAGTAGCCAACTTTGAGGTCGGTAATGAAGCCGCCTGCCATGGCGAGGGCTGTGCACACTACCCCGCCAATAATGAGGGCGGCAGCCATGCCCGATGTGCCCGACAAGCCTGCGCCGGTCAAAATCAGCGAGGCCAAAATCAGCGTCATCAGCGTCATGCCGCTTACGGGGTTGGTGCCCACAATGGCAATGGCGTTGGCGGCAACGGTGGTGAACAGGAACGCAATGAGCGCTACCACCAGCAGGCCAATAACGGCGCGCGTGAGGTTGTGGGTTACGCCAAAGTAAAAAAAGGCAAGCACCAGCAGCAGGCAGGCCAGCGTTCCCAGCGCCACAACCTTCATGGGCAAATCGCGCTGCGTCCGCCTATCGTGGGGCGCGGTTTTACTTTTGCCGGCAAGCTCCCTGGCCGCCAAGCTCACCGCCGATTTGATAATGCCCGCCGAGCGAATAATGCCGACAACGCCGGCCATAGCAATGCCGCCTATGCCAACGTTGCGCACGTAGGTGCGAAAAATTTCTTCGGGGCTCATTTCGCCCAGCAGCTTTACCACGCCCGTGCCTACGGCAACGGTTTGCCCATCGGCAAAGTACGCCAGCATTGGAATAAATACGTACCATGCAGCAAGCGAGCCGGCGCAAATAATGGCGGCATACTTTAGCCCTACGATGTAGCCGAATCCAAGCACCACGGCGCTCAGGTTGATTTTGAATACCACCTTGGCCTTGTCGGCCAGCGCTGCGCCTGCCGCCAGCACGCGGCTGCTGAACACCTCGCTCCACGCGCCAAAGGTGGCCACCACAAAGTCGTACGCCCCACCGATGAGGCTGCTCACCACGAGCAGCTTTGCCTGACCTCCGCGCTGCGACTTGCTGGCCAGCACTTGCGTAGTAGCGGTAGCCTCGGGAAAAGGATACTTGCCGTGCATGTCGCTTACAAAGTACTTGCGAAAAGGAATAAGGAGCAGAATCCCCAGGCAGCCTCCCAGCAGCGAGCTGAGAAATATCTTCCAAAAGTTAACGGTGATCTCCGGATACTTAGCCTGCAAAATGTACAGCGCAGGCAGCGTAAATATCGCTCCCGCCACCACAACTCCCGATGCCGACCCGATAGACTGTATGATAATGTTTTCGCTGAGCGCACTTTTGCGCTTGGCTACGCTCGACAAGCCCAACGC
>JAIRMD010000158.1 GCA_031258915.1 Prevotellaceae bacterium | reverse complement strand
ATCTACGTGGTGGACGGCCTGGTGATGGATAACTTTGCCTCCGGATGGGGCGCTATCAACGTCAACGACGTGGCCTCGGTGGAGGTGCTCAAGGATGCCTCCGCTACCGCCCTCTACGGGTCTCGCGCCTCCAACGGCGTGGTGCTCATCACCACCAAAAAGGGGAAGGCGGGCGAAGGAAAGGTGAGCTACGACAGCTGGCTGGGCGTGCAGCAGTACGCCTACGTGCCCTCAAAAATGGGGACAAAGGATTTGTACGAGCTCCGACAGCTTGCCTACCTCAACGGGTACCGCACCACAGAGACTTACGCAAATCACCCCGAATACATAGATGACTACATTTATGACATCATTGACGGCACCAGCACCGTGTTTGCAAAATATGAGCGGCAGTCCTACGCCGAAAACAAAAACTACGACTGGCTGGAGGAGATAACGCAAACGGGCGTGCAGCAAGACCACCTGCTGAGCTTCACCGGAGGCTCGGAGCGAAACGCCTACTACCTGAGCTTTGGCTACTCCGACCAGAAAGGGCTGGTGAAGGGTACGGGGCAAACCAAGTACACGGGGCGCATCAACGCCGAGCAGCTCATCAAGTCGTGGCTCAAGGTGGGCACCAACACCTCGTTTACCCGCAGCAGCGACCAGCGGGTGGACGACGCCACCGTGCAGCGGGCATGGAACGCCAACCCCATGCTGCCCATCGACGCTACCGACAACCTGATGACGCTCAACTATCAGGGCATTTACGACCAGAACAGCTTTAACCCTATCCGGTCGCTAAAGATTGCAAACGACCGGATACGCAACCGCCTGCTCTCCTCCAGCTACATCAACCTCAACCCCGTAGAGGGGCTGAACATCCGCACCACCTTCTCCACAGACTACGTGCAGGAGGCGCGGTATAAGTACACCCCAAAGGATATTCAGGAGGCTATCCGCTACTCGCAGGACGGGCAGGCCGAGCATACGCTCGACCACCGCACCATCCTGCAGTGGGACAACACCATTACCTACGAAAAGAGGCTGGGCAGCCACCGCATCAACGTGCTGGCGGGAACGAGCGCCACGCGCAACGACCGCAACTACACCTACGCTACCGGCATTGGGTTTGGCACGGACTTTTTCTCCTACTACCGCCTCAACAGCTCCTACAAAACCGACCAGCGCGATATTGGCTCCGAATTTTCTACCTCCACCCTGCTGGCCTACCTTGCCCGCGCCAACTACAGCTACGCCGACCGCTACCTCCTCACCGCAACCCTGCGCTACGACGGGTCGTCCAAGTTCATAGAGGGAAAGCAGTGGGGCGCTTTCCCATCCTTTTCGGCGGCGTGGAACGTAACGGAGGAGCAGGTTGCTAAAAATTTGCTCGGCGAGCAGAGCCTGCTCGACAGGCTGAAAATTCGGGCTGGCTTCGGAATGGTAGGTAATCAGGAGATAGGAGACTTTGCCTTCCGCACCCTCTACGACGCCCGCGTCAACAACGGAGAGGTGAGCTACGCGCCGCAGGGACGAAAGGGCAACGAAGAGGTTACGTGGGAAAAGCAGCAGCAGTACAACGTTGGGCTGGATGTAGACTTCGTGAAAGGACGGCTGCAGCTCTCCGCCGATGCTTTCTACATCAAGAACAAAGACCTGCTGATGACCCACTCGCTGCCGGCCACCACCGGTTTTTCGGAAATTGTGGAGAACATAGGCGCTATTACCAACAAGGGGATAGAGTTTTCGGTAAACGCCACCGTGGTCAAAGCCGACGGATTTGAGTGGAACGTGACGGCAACCCTTTCGGCAGACAAGAACGAAGTTACCCAGCTGTACGGCAACAAGGAGGTGGTGTACAACATCAACGCCGACCGGAATCTGGAGAAAACGGGGAACCTCTTTCTGGGAGAATCGCGCAACACGATTTACATCCTGCAAACGGGCGGCATTGCTCAGGCGGTGGACTTTACCACCGATGCCGACGGCAATATCTTCTTTCAGGGACATCCCGTGCGGTTTACCCGCGACGACGGAACGCCCGTTGACCGCTGGAACGGCAACCGCGTCAGCCCGGGCGACCTGTACCCCGTAGACGCTAACGACGACGGGGAAATAACCGATGCCGACCGCGTGATTATCGGCTCCACCGATCCCAAGTTTTACGGCGGTTTCTCCACCGATTTTTCGTGGAAGGGAATTGCGCTCAACGCGGTGTTCTCCTACTCCTACGGCGCCCAAAAGCTGAGCCCCTACTACGAAGGGCTTATCAACAGCTTGGGCAGCAGCGCGGCCTCCACCGACCTGATAAACAACACGTGGACGGAGGAAAACACGGGGGCGGAGTTCCCGCGTCCGGTGGCAGGATTCGACTACCCGCACTACTCGGCAAGCAACATGGACTTTAGCGTGCAGGACGCATCCTTCCTGCGCCTCTCCGCCCTGACGCTGTCGTACACGCTCCCAAGCAGCCTCGTCAGCAAAGTACGCTTGAGCAACGTGCGCTTCTACGCAACCGGCACAAACCTGTTTTGCCTGACGCCCTACAAGGGATTCGACCCCGAAATGGGCGACTGGTATCCGCCTACAAAAATGTACGTGTTTGGGATAAACCTTAGCTTCTAATTTCAAGTATTTACCCATAAATCTAAAGTAAACAATGAATACAATACTAAAACCTATGGCAACGGCGGGCGTAGCCGCCCTGTGCGTTGCCGCCGTCGCTGTTACGGCTTGCTCAGATTTCCTCAATCAGGAATCGAAAATAGCGCTGACCGAAGAGCTGGTATATTCGGACATCAAAAACATAGCGCCGCTGGTAGACGGCTTGTACACCACCTACCGCGACCTCCGCGGCGGGCGCGACGGGCTCATGATTAACATCGGCCTGGACGAAAGCCAGCAGGGAAACTACCAGCTTATCTCCGAAAAATCGCAGTCGGGGCTGGACAAGTACAACGGTCTGCTGGCGCCCGAATCGCCGCAGGTGTCCCGCATCTGGTCAAAGCGCTGGCCGCTCGTAACCACCGCCGCCAAGGCCATCGACGTGCTCGGAAAGGTAGAGCCTACAGCGTCCACGCAGGCGCTGCTGGGTGAAGCCAGCTTCTTTCGGGCGATGGGAATGTTTGAGCTCAGCATGTTCTTTGGCGAAATTCCCATCATCGACATTAGCCGCTCCAACGAGCTCGGCTCCGGACGGCAGCCGCTCGTAAACGTGTGGACTTACATCATAAGCGACTTCAAAACGGCAACCGAAACCCTGCCGCCCAAGCAAAGCGAGCCCAAGCGAGCCACCTCCGGCGCGGCGTGGGCTATGCTGGGAAAAGCCTACATGTGCGCCCCGGAAGAAACAGGCCTGCGCGACTACAGCGAGGCAAAGAAATGCTTTGAGGAGGTGATGAAAAACGGCTATAGCCTCGTGAGCAGCTACGCCATGCTCTTTACCAACGATCTGGAGCCGAACATTTGGCAGCAAAACACCTCAGAGTCTATCTTTGAGCTGCAGTACCGCAACCTCTGGCCTGACCAAAACTACTGGGAGTTCGACTGCGGCTCGCGCGCCTGCGACGCGTGGTTTGGGCAGGGATGCTACTTCTCGGGCTACGACTTTCTGGTGCCAACGCCGTTTGCCTACAAAACCGTCAGCGAAGGCGGGATATGGGAAGAGGGAGACCAGCGCAAAAACGTAAACCTGCGCTACGACTTCACCTACGCAAAAATGAGCAAAACAACAAACGCCGAAGGCGAAGAGGTTACAACAATTGACACCATAACCCCCGACCTCACAAAAACCGAATGGACGGGCACCACCGACGAGCTTGAGCCGCACGTCAAAAAGTGGGAAGACTACCGCACCGACGAAAAAGCCGGCGACTTTGCCAACATGTGGAATTCCGGCAAAAATCACCCGCTCATTCGCCTGTCGGATATTTACCTGCTCTACGCCGAGTGCCTGTACAGAACCGGCGCAACGGGCGCCGATGGCGACCACAACGCCTACGTGATGAAGGTGAGAAACCGCGCGTGGGGCGGCAGCGGCGCTCCGGCAATGCCCACCCCAGCAGGCGACTTCATCAAAGACCTCATGGACGAGCGCATTCGCGAGCTCTGCTTTGAGGGGTGGCGGCGCATTGACCTGATACGCACAGGCCTGTTTGTGGAGCTGGTAAGCAAACGAAACCGCTGGGCAAGCGAGGAGCATAGCGGCGCCAACATACCCGACTTCTACCAGCGCTACCCCATACCGGATGACGAAATAAAAACCAACGAAGATTTCGCCAGCGATCCCAACGCACAAAACCCGGGATACCCGAGGTAGGGGATTATTCAACTCAGGGACTTTTGAGTTAAGAGTTAAGAGCTGAGAGTTAAGAGTTGGCTGGCGCACGCCAATTCTTAGCTCTTAGTTCTTAGTCCTCAAGTCCTTTCAAGACGTTCCACATTCTCCAAAGGTGGAAAAGTTGAGTTATTCATTATTCGCTGTTCATTGTTCATTATTCGCTATTCATTATTCACTATTCATTATTCACTGTTCATTATTCATTATTCATTATTCATTGTTCATTGTTCATTATTCATTGTTCATTATTCATTGTTCATTATTCATTGTTCATTATTCACTGTTCATTATTCACTGTTCATTATTCATTGTTCATTATTCACTGTTCATTATTCATTATTCACTGTTCATTATTCATTGTTCATTATTCATTGTTCATTATTCATTGTTCACTGTTCATTGCTTACTATGGATTCATTGTTTACTGTGAGAATTAGGGATGGCTTTAGCGGGCAGCGGCAAATTGCTGTTCCGCCGGCGAGCGTAAAAGAAATGGAGCAGCATATAATAGGCAAGGATTTGCACATTACCGACATCGGGTTTTACCCCAAAGCCGCGCACCACTACCGGGAGCGTCCCAACGGCGGCGGCGAGCACATCTTTATTTACTGCATCAACGGTCAGGGCTGGGTAGAGATAAACGGCAGCCGGCGAAAGGTGCGCGAAAACCAGTTTTTCGTCGTTCCGCTTGGTGCGCCGCACAGCTACGGCGCCGCCGAGCTCAACCCGTGGACAATTTACTGGATACACTTCAAGGGGGAAAAATCCTTGAAGTTGGTCTTGCCGCTCATGCGCAGCGAGTGCATCAGCATAGACATAAACGAAACCTCGCGCATAGAAGACCGCCTCCGGCTGTTTGAAGAAATCTACGCCGCGCTCGACAGCGGATGTACCGGCGACAACATGCTATACGCCGGGCTTTGCCTGCACCACTTTCTGGGCACCCTGCTTTACATTGAGCAGTTTCGGCGCACAGGCATCAGCAGCGCCGGAAACGACGCGGTGGACTTGGTGATACACTACATGCGGGAGAACATGGAAAAGGACGTCAGCATGTCCGATTTGGTCAAGTTTTCGGGCTACTCCACCTCGCAGTTCAACAGCATTTTCAGGCAGCGCACGGGCATTTCGCCCAAGCAGTACTACACGCAGATGAAAATTCGGGAAGCCTGCAAATACCTCAACTTTACCGACATGAAGGTAAACCAGCTGTGCTACAAAGTTGGCATCGAAGATCCGTTCTACTTTTCCCGCCTGTTTGCCAAAGTCATGGGCTGCTCCCCGTCGGAGTACAGAAGCATGCAGAAGGAATAGAAACGGGGAAATTTTGAATTTTGGATTTTAAATTTTAAATTGGCGTATGCCCAACAACCGCTGAGGAAATTTTGAATTTTAAATTGGCGCATGCCTAACTTCTTAACTTCTATAACTTCCATAACTTCTTAACTTCCATAACTTCTTAACTTCCATAACTTCTAAGCTTCTGTAACTTCCACAACTTCTTAACTTCAATTCCCAATTATCATGCAACATTTTCGGTTTATTTACGTTGCTGTGCTCGTTGTTTTTACGCCGAGCATAGTATTTTCTGCGCCCACGCAGCGCGAAATTTCTTCCGGCTGGCAGCTTCGGCAGGCTCGCTTAACCAACTGGTACCCTGCTACAGTGCCGGGCGTGGTGCACACCGATTTGCTGGCCAACAAGCTCATCGACGACCCCTTTTTCCGCCTCAACGAGCGGGGTTTGCAGTGGATTGACAAGGAAGATTGGATTTACCGGACTTACTTCAGCGTAAGCCGCGAGGAGTTGGCGCAGACCAACCTTCGCCTCCGCTTCTACGGTCTGGACAACTACGCCGACGTGTACTTGAACGGCGAAAAGCTGCTCGCCGCCGACAACATGTTTCGCGAGTGGACGGTGGACGTTAAGGGCAAGGTGAAGCAGGACAGCAACCTCCTCTACATCTACTTTCACTCGCCCATCAAGGTGGACATTCCCAAGTTCGACGCGTTGCCCTATCAGTACCGCACGGGACCCGACCAGTCGGAGAACGGCGGTATTTTCGACAAGCGCGTCAGCATCTTTGCCCGCAAGGCAGGCTACCAGTACGGCTGGGACTGTGGACCGCGCTTTGTAACCACCGGCGTATGGCGACCGGTAACGCTGGAGGCGTGGAGCAACGTGCGCATAGAGAGCGTGCACGTGCAGCAGAGGAGCGTCAGCCGCAGCAAAGCCACCCTCACGGTCAGCGTGGAGGCGCTGGCGGACGCCGACGTGCCGGGTGCGAAGCTGGTGGTAAGGGATAAAAGCGCCGGAAAAACCTGCGGCGTGGCAACCGTCAACCTGCGGCAGGGGATCAACCTCGCATCCGTAGATTTCTCCATCAAGAATCCCAAGCTGTGGTGGAGCAACGGGCTGGGCGAGCCAAACCTCTACACCTTTGAGGTGGCGCTAACAGCCGCCGCCGCAAAGCTGGATGAGCGGGAGGTTACCACAGGATTGCGGTCGCTCAAGGTCGTCAGCGAGCCCGACGAGCACGGCGAAGCCTTCTACTTTGAGCTCAACGGCGTGAAAGTATTTGCCAAAGGCGCCAACTACATCCCGCAGGACAACTTCCTGCCCCGCGTTACGGCGGAGCAGTACGAAAAAACCGTGATGGATGCCGTCAACGCCAACATGAACACCCTGCGCGTGTGGGGTGGCGGCGTTTACGAGTGCGACCTCTTCTACGAGCTGTGCGACAGGCACGGCATCATGGTGTGGCAGGATTTCATGTTTGCCTGTAGCCTTTACCCCTCGGAGGGCGCTTTTTTGGAGAACATCCGCCGCGAGGCAATCGACAACGTGAAGCGCCTGCGCAACCATCCCTCCATTGCGCTGTGGTGCGGCAACAACGAGGTGTACTACTTTTGGACGCTCTGGAGCTACGATGAGTACTACCGCCGTCAAAACCCCGAGTACGAAAAAATCATCTGGAGGCAGTACGCCGACCTGTTCAACGGCGTGCTGCCCGACGTGGTGGCAAGCTACAGCCCGGGCACGTTCTACCTGTCCTCCTCGCCCTACAACAAGGACAAAGACGAAGAGCACAACGGCGATCGCCACTACTGGGGCGTGTGGCACGGCAACGCGCCCACCGCCGAGTTCAACACCGTGCGCAGCCGCTTTTTCAGCGAATACGGGTTTCAGTCTTTTCCCGAGTTTGAATCGGTCAAGCGCTTTGCGCCCGACAGCGCCGATTGGAGCATCACCTCTGAGGTGATGATGGCGCACCAGCGCGCCGGATCCTACGCCAACCCGCGCATTGCAGAGTACCTGCAGCGGGAGTACCGGCAGCCCCAAAAGTTTGAAGATTTCCTGTACATGAGCCAAGTTCTGCAGGGCGACGCCATCAAAACCGCCATAGAGGCGCACCGCCGGGATATGCCCTACTGCATGGGTACCCTCTTTTGGCAGCACAACGACTGCTGGCCTGTAGCGTCGTGGGCAAGCCGCGACTACTACGGGCGGTGGAAAGCGCAGCACTACTTTGCGCGGGAAGCCTATAGGGATGTGCTGGTGTCGCCCATCGTTGAGGGGCAAAGGCTGAGCGTTTTTGTGGTTTCGGACAGGCTCACGCCCACCGAAGGCGTGCTGCACCTCAAGGTGATGAAGCCGGACGGCGCTCTTGTCGGCGAGCTGAGCAGGCGCCTCACAGCGCCGGCAAACGCAAGCCGTCGGCAGCTGTCGCTGGACCTCGACAGCCTCCTCAACGGTACGCCCCGCAACGAAGCGCTGGTAACGGTGCAGCTCGTCGACAAGACGGGAAAGGTGTACAAAAACCGCTACTTCCTCACCCTGCAAAAGGATGTCGATTTTCCGGCCGTCAACATTTCGCGCAGCGTAAGGCCCGTAGTAGGTGGGTTTGAGGTGAACCTGTCGTCGGACAAGTTTGCCCGCGCCGTGTTCTTATCCCTGAGCGGAAGCGACTACTTCTTTGAGGATAACTACTTCGACATCCTGCCCGGACAAACGGTCTGCGTCAGGGTTAAAACTTCGCTCCCGGAGGCGGAGTTTAGCAGGCAGCTGCGGATAACCTCCATGAATAGTGCACAATGAATAATTCAACTTTCGCAAGGGTATTTCGGTCTTACATCCCGCAGGGTAAGGTGTTCAAACATAGGGTAAGGTGTTCAAACATGATGAATTTTGTCTTGAAAAAACCTTTCATTGCTACTCTATCAACATTCCATCCCTAACGGGACAGAGGCGAGGGTAGGGTTGTCGCGTTGCTGCCAACATTTTGTCCCGTTCGGGACGGGGAATGTTGGTAGAAAACTTGCCCATCGCAATTATTTTTTACCGGTCAGCAGCAACCCAAAAATCAAATATCATGAAAATTCAATAGCCAATTCGAGAAAAAATTAAGCATTTGTTCGCCAAAAGAGGCTTTCTGCCTAAATTTGCATAGCCGGGTTGCATTGAGAAGTTAACGCTACAGGCTGACAAAAATAGCAGTAGGGTTTTTTTCTTGTAAAATTTTACATACCTTTGGGGCTTCTTTTACAAGCGTCGGAGATGGTCGGTGAGGCTGCTTGCTCCAAGCTTATTCGCAGGTGCTAAAAATAAAAAAGCCCCCGTAGAGTCGAGGGCAACTTAATGTTCTCACAACGGAATAATCCTTATTGTGATTTGATTGCGGTGCAAAGGTAGGAAAAAAAATTTAAACCGCCAAAAAAATGAATAAAAAAGCCCCCTTTTGGGGGGCTATGAAAAAGTACTAGCTAAAAGAGAAAACAATCAAATCACAACTCAAGAAATTAACAACCCATTTTTCTTGATTTGCTAGTACTTTAAAAATAAAATAGGCATTGTATGGAAAATTACTGATGCAGTAATCCTCTAAATGCAGCTCTAATGTGGCCAAACGGTATAATTTTGCCGAATCTATTTTATAGGTGCGAGGCAAAGATACACACAAAAATCGAATTAAAAAAATGGGTTGTTATTTCTTGAGAGTTTTGAACCGCATTAATTAATAATAAAAAATATAAATTATCAAACATTAATAGTTGGGGAGTATGTTATGCGAAGAATACTTGGACTTGACCTCGGAACTACCTCAGTAGGTTGGGCTTACGTAAAAGAAGCTGAAGAAAATGACGCCGAACAATCATCTATTGTTGGGTTGGGAGTTCGCGTTAATCCGCTGACTACGGAGGAGCAAACGGATTTTGAAAAAGGTAAACCGACCTCCATAAATGCAGACAGAACATCAAAACGCGGCGCCCGCCGTAATTTACAGCGGTATAAACAACGCCGAGACAATCTTCTTCAGCTCCTGAAACAGCATGGTTTGATAGATGATAACACTGTTTTGGCAGAAGACGGAAAAAACTCTACGCATAGCTTCTATGCAGTGCGCGCCAAGGCGGTTATAGAAAAAGTAGGCAAGGAAGATTTTGCCCGCATACTACTAATGATTAATAAAAAGCGTGGCTACAAAAGTAGCCGTAAGGCAAAAAATGAAGAAGAAGGTCGTGCCATTGACGGCATGGCCATTGCCAAGCAGCTATATGAAGAAGACCTCACGCCCGGACAGCTCTGCTATCAGCTGTTGAAGGCAGGAAAACGATATTTACCCGACTTTTATCGTTCCGACTTGCAGGCAGAGTTGGATAAAGTATGGAATTATCAGCAGCCATTTTATCCTGAAATTCTC
>JAIRMD010000082.1 GCA_031258915.1 Prevotellaceae bacterium | reverse complement strand
TGATCACATCATTATTTCGCAGGCCATCACGGAAAGGATGTTCTTAATCAGCTCCGACCGGAAATTTGAACAATACGGCAAGCAAAACCTGTACTTCATTTTCAACGACCGGTAAAATCGCATGGTTCAGCACAATAGAAAACCGTATCTTCTTCCGGAGGAGTAGCGCGATTTTTTTTCCACATCAACGATACAACTTTCCATAAAATTACATATATTTGCCGCATCTAAATTATACCAAATGGTATTATACCATTTGGTATAATACCACTTGGTACAATAAATAAGTATTTTATTATGAGCGAATTGCAACAAATTCCGTCGCCTTTTTTGTTTGGAAAAACAGTGCGAGACAGCACCTTTATTAACCGCACAAAAGACATTGAGCACCTGTGGCTCAACATGCGAAGCGGCATTAATACGGTATTAATATCGCCTCGCCGTTGGGGAAAATCGTCGCTGGTTACCCAAACTGCGTTTGTGAAGCGCCGCAGCAAGCAGGTGAAATGGTGCTTTTTCGATATGTTTGCCGTGCGCAGCGAGGCCGATTTTTACGCGCAGTTTAGCCGTGCGCTCCTCAAAGCCACTTCGCCGAAGTGGGAAGACTGGGTGTCGGGCGCGAAAACATTTTTCAAGCGGATACTGCCGAAAATTACGGTGGGCGTAGACCCTGCGCAGGAGTTCTCCGTGAGCTTTGACTTGAAAGAGGTGGAGGAGCATAAGGATGAAATTTTGGATTTGCCGGAGCAGATAGCCCAAAAGCAGCAGATACAGCTCATTATTTGCGTTGACGAATTTCAGAACATCCACTACTTTCCCGAAGCGAAAAGCTTTGAGAAGCTGCTGCGCTCCTGCTGGCAGCACCATCAGCATGTGAGCTACTGCCTGTACGGCAGCAAGCGGACGCTGATGGCGGAAATCTTTAACAAGCAAAACCGCGCATTCTACCGGTTTGGCGATGTGATGATGCTGGACAAGATAGCCACCGAGCACTGGATACCGTTTATTGTGGAGAAGTTTGAGCAGACGGGGAAGGCTATCAGGCCGGCGCTGGCGGAAAAAATAGCGGCGCTAATGAAAAATCATCCCTACTACATACAGCAGCTGTCGCACTACGTATGGGAGAGTACGGCTAAAACCGTCACGCCTGCCATCCTGAAGGCAACGATAATGCGCCTGCTGGAAATCAACTACGCCATGTATCAGCGGGAGGTGGAGGCGCTGAGCAATACGCAGGTCAACCTGCTCAAAGCGATTGCCGATGGGGCGACGCAGCTGATGTCGCTAAAAACGTTGCAGGAGTACCAGATAGGAACGCCGCGAAATGTGTCGAAGAATATCAAAATCCTGGAGCGAGACGACTTCATAGAAAAGGTAAATAAAAAAGCAACGCTTCTGGATCCGGCCTTCGAGCTGTGGTTTTGCAAGTATTACATGCACAAAAGCTTGGATGCCTACTTTACGTAGCGGCCGGCGCGCGCAGCGCCGCTGCGCCGCGCATTTTTACCTGCAGAAATGCACCGCCGGAGCTTTCCACAACAATTTTTTTGACCCAAATTTTGTTTTGTAAAACGATGATTTTTAGGCATCAACTTACATTTAACACATCGGGATTATTCTTTTTAACTTTTGAGAAGAGCGCTATGAAAATAAAAAACTATACTTTTGCAGAGCTGTTTCAGATGTGAAGATTCAGCTTACGCAAAGGTAGCCATAAAGATTCTACTACCTACTTTAATTCAAAAAATAAAAAAGAAATGTGTGCGCTTTTTCTCAGCTTAGCGGTAACGCCTCTTGCAGCAAGTAGCTTGCGCACGGAAAGCCGTGCGGTAACATGCGCAATGTGCGCGAACACACACACACACACACACACACACACACACACACACACACACACACACACACACACACACACACACACACACACACACACACACACACACATAATGGCGAGCCCGCAAGTTATGTAAAATTTTCCTCTCTTGCAATAGCTTGTAATATTTTTTTGCAGCGGATGGTCAGCATTTTTGGCCATTCACTTTTTTTATGCCTGTCCTGCACGTACAGCATAGCAGGCCGCCGTGTTCTTCGGCTGTCGGCTATTTTTTCCAATTCTTTTTTTACTCACTTAAACAAATTTCATTATGAACAAAAAGTTACTCGATCAGAATCGAGCAGGGCGAGCTGTGCCCGCGCCTGCTCATGCGGTTGGCGGCAGGCTGAGGCGCATGAAGCGCCTGCTGCTGCTTTGCGCCGCGCTGCCGCTATCGCTATCGCTACAGGCGCAAAATCTCAACATCTCCGGCGCGGTGCGCGACGGCCAGGGCAACCCTGTGGTGGGGGCCAGCGTTGTGGTCAAAGGCTCCACTGTGGGCGCTACCACCGATGCCAACGGCGGCTACAGCATCAGCGCCCCCGCAGACGCGGCGCTGGTATTCTCCTTCCTTGGGCTCACCACTAAGGAGGAGGCCGTAGCCGGGCGCGGGCGCATTGACGTTACGCTGAGCGAAAGCGACCAGGCGATTGACGAGGTGGTGGTAACGGCGCTGGGCATTAAGCGCCAAAAGCGCTCGCTGGGCTACTCTACCACCGCCGTGGGCGGCGAGAGCTTTACGAAAGCCCGCGACATGAACCTCGGTAACGCCCTGTCGGGTAAGATTGCCGGGGTAGCGGTAACGGGCAACGCCACCGGCTCCACCGGCAGCAGCCGCGTGATTATTCGCGGCAACGCCTCGCTCACCGGCAACAACCAGCCGCTGTACGTGGTGGACGGCGTGCCGTTCGACAACACCAACCTGGGGTCGTCCGGCACGTGGGGCGGCCTGGATATGGGCGACGGCCTGTCGAACCTGAACCCCGACGACATTGCCGACGTACAGGTGCTGAAAGGCGCAGCAGCCTCTGCGCTGTACGGCTACCGAGGCGGTAACGGCGCCATCCTGATTACCACCAAATCGGGACAGAAAGGGCAGAAGGACGTGAGCGTGGAATTTAACAACAACCTTACGTTCAACAGCATTTACGACTACCGCGACCTCCAAGAGGTGTACGGGCAGGGAACGGAAGGACAGCGCCCAACAACGCAAGAGGCCGCTATAAAGGCAAACACCGCCAGCTGGGGCGACAGGATTGACGGCGGAAATGCCGTAAACGCCTTCGGAAACACTTACAGCTACTCGGCCGTAGACAACTGGGGTAACTTCTACCGCACGGGCATCAACGATGTAACCTCGCTGGCCGTGAGCGGCGCGTCGGACAACATCACCTACCGCTTCGGCATCTCGAACGTGTACGAGACGAGCATCCTGCCGAACGCCGGCGTCAGCCAGCAGGGGATTAACATGAACACCACCTACGACATCACCCCCAAGCTGCACCTCACCGTAAACGCCAACTACGTGTTCGAGAAAACGAACGGGCGCTCTAACCTGTCGGACGGCAACGGCAACACCAACGCCTCGCTGCTCTACACGCCTGCGACGTTCGACATCCGCTGGCTGGAGCGCGAAACGCCGGAGAGCGACTGGGGCACGAATGCCGACGGAAGCGAGCGCATCATGGGGGACAACGTGTTCTTCAACAACCCCTACTGGCTGCAATACCGGAAGACCAACAACTCGGACAAAAACCGTCTGACCGGCGCCACAACGCTGCGCTACGACATTACGGACTACCTGTACGCGCAGGGGGCAGTACAGCGCGACGGCTATAGCATGGAGTTCAAGCAGGTGCAGCCAACCGGTGCCGCCGCTGACCCGGCAGGGTATATGACCGAATACGCCAAGCACTACGCCGAAACCAACGTGAACTACCTGATAGGATTCGACAAGAAGCTCGGCGACTTTTCGGTGGGCGCTACCATCGGCGGAAATCGCCAGCACAACCTCACCCAGCAGTGGATGGTGGACGGCGGACGGCCGTTTGTGGTGGACGGCGTATGGTCGGTAAACAACCTCGCAGACCACCGCTTTAAGAAAGAGTACAAGGAGTATCAGGTCAATTCTGTTTACGGCACCGCCGACTTCGGCTGGAAAAACCAGCTGTTCCTGAACCTGACGGCGCGTAACGACTGGTTCTCGACGCTCTCGCCCGACAACAACAGCTACCTCTACCCGTCGGCCACCCTGTCGTGGGTATTTTCCGACACGTTCACGCTGCCCGGCTGGTTTACCTTCGGCAAAATACGCGGGGGGTACGCCTCGGCCTCCAACGGAACGTCGCCCTACCAAACCCTCATTTTTTACAAGTTAGCCGACTACAAGGTGAACGGGCAGCAGCTTATGACATCCAACTCGAGCACCTACCCGAACGCCAACCTGAAACCGGTGAACATCTCCGAAACAGAAGTAGGCCTGAATCTGGCATTCCTCAAGAACCGCCTGTCGCTCGATGCCGCCTACTACGTGAAGAAGACGAAAGACGACATCGCTGTGGTAACCACCAGTAACGCCTCCGGCTACACCGCACAGGTGGTAAATATAGGTGAAGTAAAGAACAGCGGCTTCGAGTTTATGGTGAACGCCGTACCGGTGCACCAGCGCGGCTTTGAGTGGAACACCACCCTGAACTTTGCCTTCAACAGCAGCGAAGTGGTTTACCTCGGCGAGGGCGTGAACAGCCTGTCGATTGACGGCGCTTCGGCGCGCTCGGGCAACGTGTCGGTGCAAAACATCGTGGGGCAGTCGTACGGCCAGCTGGTGGGCTACAAGTACAAACGCATCAACGGGCAAATTGTGTACAAAGACGGCATTGCGCAGCGCGAAGACGAGCTCTCGGAGCTGGGCAGCGGCGTGTACAAGCTTACGGGCGGCTGGAACAACCGGCTCACCTATAAGAACCTTACGCTCGACTTCCTGCTCGACTTTAAGTTTGGCGCCAAGCTGTTCTCCGGCACCAACTATAGCTTGACCTCTTCAGGCCAGCACAAAAACACGCTGCTGGGGCGCGAAACCGGCGGCGACGGAACGATTGTGGGCGAAGGCGTAAATGAAGACGGCAGCAAAAACACCACTGCGGTAACAGCGCAGGCATACTGGCAGGGTATTGTAAGCAACAACATCGGCGAGGAATTTATCTACGATGCCAGCTTCATCAAGCTGCGCGAGGTGTCGCTGGGCTACACCTTCCCGCAAGACATACTTGGCAAGCAGCGCGTTGTGAAAGGATTGAGCATATCGCTGGTAGCCCGCAACCTCTGGACTATCCTGAAGTATACGGACAACATCGACCCCGAATCGGCCATCAATAACACCAACGGTCAGGGGCTGGAGCTAAACGGGTACCCGGCTACCCGAAACATCGGTTTTAACGTGAATATTAAATTCTAATTTACGAAAAAGGTTATGAAAAAGACATTTTTATACATTACAATAGCTGCGCTGGGGCTATGCATTAGCAAAGGTTGCAGCGACTTTGAAGACATGAACGTCGACCCGGAGCACCTGAACGCAGGAGGGCTCAATAACACCAACTATAATATGGTGTTCACCATGACACAAGTGCAGGCGCTGGGCTCCGACTGGGACGTGTGGCGGAACGGTATTATCTACTGCTCAATGATGATACAGCACACCTCAACCATCGGCTGGCCAACCGACTATAACTTTTACGCGTATAGCGATGGCTACAACGCCGCCTACTGGGACATCTATCAGTCTGACAACCGGGGCGCCATCCGCGAGATTATCAACGTAGTCAACAAATGGAAAGATGAGGTAGGGTTTGAGAACGACTACCAGATAGCGCGCATCATGAAAGCGTACACGTTTCACCGGATGACCGACCTGTATGGCGACATTCCCTACTCGGAAGCCGGACGCTTAAAGGAAGGGATTAACGCGCCGAAGTACGACACGCAGCAGGCGATTTACGACGACCTGCTGAAAGAGCTGGACGAAGCGCAGGCCGCCATTAGCGGCTCAACGTCGCAGCTGGGAAGCCACGACCTCTACTACGGCGGCGACGCCGGCAAGTGGAAGAAGCTTGCCAACTCGCTGATGCTGCGCGTGGCCATGCGTTTAAGCAAGGTTGACCCTGCCAAGGCAGAAACATGGGCAAAGAAAGCCTTGGCCAACGGCCTCTTCGCAAGCGTTGACGACAACGCCATGCTGGTGCATACCGACGGCACGCCGTCGAACGACTCCGCCGAACCCTACGCCAAGATTTTCAGCGATGCGGACGCAGGCACCTTCTTCATCAGCGAAACTTTTTTGAAGATACTGACAGATGCGAATGACCCGCGTATAGCGTTAATAGGGTCGGTTTGTGACGACCCGAGGAACAGCTACTCGAGCAGCGCTTACGAAAAAGGCGACGCCACCCCAGCCAAGCAAAGAGGCCTGCCGGTGGGTTACGACAGGTATGACCCGGCGCAAAAGCCAGACGATGCTTTCTATGGATGGAATATGATTAACGTAGTCAGCGCCGAAGACACCGTTGCCTTCAAAAATGCTCCGGCCAGCTACAGGAGCTTCTACTCCGTGCCTAACCGCTACACCTACTCCGACCCGAAAACCGCGCCAACCATGATTGTTACCCACGCGGAAACCCAGCTGCTGCTGGCCGAAGCCGCCGTGCGGGGCTGGGTGTCAGGCTCCTCGGCGGAAGACTACTACAAGGCAGGCGTAAGGGCAGCTATGGAGCAGTTTAAGTTCTACAGCAACGGTCAGGAGCTCTACAGCCAGTATCTTTCGGCTGCGACTGTTGATGCCTACGTAAACGCGCTTTCGCTTTCGGGCTCCGACGAGGATAAGCTCAAAGCGATTAACACGCAGTACTACATCACCACGTTCTGCGACGAATACGAAGCGTTTGCCAACTGGCGGCGTAGCGGCTACCCGGAGTTGACCCCGGTTGACAACCGAGAATATCCGGTAACCTCTCATGTGAGCAACGAAATTCCGCGTCGCTTCACGTACCCCTCGAGCGAGTCGCAAAGCAACCCTGTGAACTACGTGGAGGCGGTGAAACGCCTTTCCAACGGCGACCGCATGGATTCGCGGGTTTGGTGGGATAAGGAGTAGCTCTCAAGCATTATTATACGTGCTGACAGCAAGCAGCGAGGGCGCAGCCGGGAAACCGGCTGCGCCCTCGTCATATCCTGATGTTAGGATGGCTGCTAAAAGCTACGTTTGCAATTTTTTTCACCGCCTCAACCATTTTGTCTATCTCGTCGGTTGTGTTGTAAAAGGAGAATGAGGGGCGCACGGTTGCCTCCAGCCCAAACCTTCGCAGGGCGGGCTGGGCGCAGTGGTGGCCGGCTCTGAGGGCAATGCCCTCTTGGTCTAATAGCTTCCCTACTTCGGGCGCAGGCAGGTTGGGCAGCACGAAAGATACCACGCTGACCCGCTCGCGGGGGTTGCCAACCAGCCTAACGCCGTCAACTTGCCCCAGCGCACGGCGTGCGTACTCCGTGAGGTAGTGCTCGTACCTTTCGATGTTTTGGATGCCCACCCTGCCCACGTAGTCCAAGGCGGCGCCCAGCCCAACGGCGTCGGCCACGTTGGGCGTTCCCGCCTCGAACTTGTGGGGCGGGTCGTTAAAAATCGTCTCCTCAAAGGTAACGTCCTTAATCATATTCCCGCCGCTCTGCCAGGGCGGCAGCAGCGCCAGGAGCTCCTTTTTGCCGTAAACCGCGCCTATGCCCGTTGGCGCGTAGATTTTGTGGCCGGAGAACACAAAGAAGTCCACGTCCAAGTCCTGCACGTCCACCGGCGTGTGGGCAACGGACTGTGCGCCGTCTATCAGCACGCGCGCGCCGTAGCGCTTGGCCATGTCGATCATGGTTTTGGCGGGCACGATGGTGCCAAACGTGTTGTTCACCTGCGCAAACGAAACGATTCGCGTGCGCGGGCTTAGCAAGCTTTCGTAGGCCTCCGGTATCACCTCTCCCCTGTCGTTGACGGGGATGACGAGCAGCTTGGCGCTGCGCTCCTTAGCCAGCTGCTGCCAGGGGACAATGTTGGCGTGGTGGTCTAAGGTGGAGATAATGATTTCGTCGCCCGGCTGAATAAGCTTTCGCCCGAACGTTTGCGCCACAAGGTTGATGCCCTCGGTTGTGCCCCGCACAAAGATGATTTCCTCCGCTGAGGGCGCGTTGATGAACCGCCTGACCTTTTCCCGTGCGCCCTCGTACCCGTCGGTGGCGCGGGCTGCCAGCGCGTGCGAGGCGCGGTGAATGTTGGAGTTGTCGCGCTCGTAGTAGCGTGCAATGGCCTCAATCACCTGCCGGGGCTTTTGGGTGGTGGCGGCGTTGTCAAACCAAATCAGGTCTTTCCCGTTCACCTTTTGGTGGAGTATCGGGAAGTCCTTGCGGATGGCCTGCACGTCGAAAGTTTCGCGCCCGTCGTAGGTGATGGGCTGGTCTCTCAGGAAGGAGTAGCGGGAGTAGCCCGTGTCGGCAAACTCCTGCTCCGCCGCCGAGCGTAGCGTAGAGGATTCAACCGGCACGTCGTCGCTGTCGGCAAAGAAAAGCCCCGCCAGCTCCCCTGCCTCGGGGAAGGCGCTCCCCACGTCGCCGGCGGGCAGCAGCGGCGACTCCTGCAGCCGCCGGAAGGAGGCGCAAACGCCGCTCAAGTCAATAGGTTCGTCCAGCATAGCACCAGTCACTTTAGCAGCGTTTTGCGGTTGTTGTAGTCGTGGTAGTAGCCCACCTCCACGTTTTCGAGCACGGCAATGGCATCGTCTGTCAGCGAGGCGAGCGAGAAGTACTTCGTCAGCAGGTAGCTGGCCACCGCAAACTTGTCCAAGCCCATAAGCCGCGCGGAGAGGCTGGGGGCAATCTCGCCCGGTATCCCCGCCTGATGAAGCCCCACCACGCCCTGCTCCTGCTCGCCGGTGCGCACAAGGATGAAGCTGGTTGTCCCCACCCCGCGGTTGGTGAGGTACTGCCCCTGAATCTCCACCTTATCGCTGGGGATAACGGGCACGCCGCGCCACGTGATGACGGGCACGCCAAACACCACCGTCGTTACGGGCGGCACGCCGCGCCACGTGCACTCCCGCTCAAAGGCCGCCACCGCGCGCGGGTGAGCCAAAAAGAACGATGGCTTTTTCCACACCAGCGACAGCAGCTCGTCCAAGTCGTCGGGCGTGGGCGAGCCGTAGCGGGTGCTGATGCGGTAGCCCGGCTCCACGCTGGCCAGCAGCCCAAAGCCCTTGTTGTTTATCAGCTCCCACTCCTGCCGCTCTTTGATGCTCTCTATGCTCAGGCGCATTTGCTGCTCGAGCTGGTTGTAGGGGTTGTTGTGCAGGTCGGTTACGCGGGTGTGAACGCGCACCACCGTTTGCAGCGTGTTCAGCGGGTACTCGCGTGGCTCCTCCTCGTAGTCGATGTACGTTTCGGGGATAATGTTGTACTCCTCGTGCCCCGAAGCCAAGTCGATGTGCTTCTCCCCGTGTGCGTTGACCGTTGCCTTCAGGCGGAGGTGCTCGTCAATGGCCTGCTGAAACTGCTCACGGAAGGTGGGTATGTCCTTGATGATTTCCTCCAGCTCCTTGCTGTTCAGCGTGAAGAACACCGCAGGCGTAATAGCCTTCACCGTTACCGACGAGGCCTTGTCGGAGAGCAGGTTGGCCTCGCCAAAGTACTCGCCCTCCGAGAGAATAGCGATGCGCAGGTCTTCGCCGTGCGTGCCCTTGCTCGATATCTCCACCTGCCCGCTGGCGACGATGAAAAATTTTTGCCGATCTTTGCCCTCCCCAATCAGGGTTGCGCCCAGCCCCGTGCTTTCCACCTGAAACTTTTTGGCCAGGCGGTTTACGATATCCGGCTCGATGTGGGCAAATAGCGGTATCCGCCGGAACGACTCCACCCGAAAAGACGGAGCACCGTTGAAAAATTCCACCTCAATTCGCTCGGCTTTTTTCAGCTCTACCTTAGTGCGGTTTACGCGGTAGGTTCCCGAGTCGACCTGCACCCAGGGCAGCAGCTTTAGCAGCAGGCGCGGCGTGATAGACCCCATCTGCGGGGGAGTTTTGGTGGTGGTTGCCAGCTTTTTTGCCGTTGACGTGGCAATGCTGCGCTGTAGATCATTTTGTGCCATGATAATGTTGTGTTGGTTAATGATGTTTTGTAGCTATGGTTTATCGCTTACTATTTCAACCGGCTCCACCTTTCCGTCCCTGATGGAGAAGGCCTTTACGTCTGGATTTTCTCTTTCCTGCAGCGAGAGAATGATGTAGGTAATATCGGGGTCGTAGGCCAGCCGTACGTCTTCCTCCGATGGGCGGGCGGGCGACTGGGGGTGGCTGTGGTAGCTTGCCACTATTTGCCACCCGTGCGACCGCGCCTCCCGCAGCACCCGGAAATGCTCGCTCGGGTCGAGGGAGAAGTGCTCCGGGCTGCGGTCAACGTTGACCATTGGGTAGTGCGCGGACACCGCGCTGCCGCTGCCCGCGAGCAGCCCGCAGGCCTCGTTGGGCAGCTCGCGCAGGGCGTGCGCAGCGAGGCCGTCGAGTATTGACTGTGGAATAGCTATCATTTCTCTATCCTGATGCTGTAAATGCCCTGCACTTCGGTTGGCTCCACCGACAACACGGTGAAGCCCTGCTCCACCGCGCTTTTGGGGATGTTCTCCAGCGGCTCGCCTTCCGTCACCCTTACGTTCAGAACATCGCCCTTTTGGAGCTTGTTCAGCTCAATCTTTGTTTTCACAAAAGTCATCGGGCAGTGCTCTTTTGTTACGTCTAAGTTGTACGTTGCCATGTTTTTAGGTTACGTAGATTTTTTTTAAGCGCTAAATAAACAGGGTTTGCCCGCCCTCCGACAGGCTCAGGAATGAGGCTACGCCCAGCACATCCTTTACTTCGGGGATGAAGTCGGTTTTTTGCAGCCCCAGCACGTGCATGGCCATTTCGCAGGCGTAGAAGTTAATCCCCAGCTGCTTGGCGGCCTCCACCAGCTCTTCCAGCGTGGCCACGTGGTTTTTTCGCATCAGGTAGCGGAATATTTTCGGGCTAAGGCCTAAGAAGTTGAGCCTGCTCACCGGCGAGGCCTTTAGCCCGCCCATCATCACGCCGAACACCTTCGGCAAAAACCCTTTGCCCACAGGGGCGCGCCCCTGCTTTACTTTGATGGCGTCTAATCCCCAGAACGTGAAGAAAAGATTCACCTCGTACCCTACGGATGCCGCCCCCGTAGCCAGCGTGAAAACGGCCGTGAGCTTGTCGAAATCACCGCTGAACGCGATGATGGATAGCTTTTTTGCTTGATTGTCTGTTGCCATTTTTTTACGTTTTTCTGCGGTCGGATATATCGCAAACCGCTTGTTCATAATCAATTAATTTTGTTACTGTGGGATTCTTCCCGCACACCGGGCAGTGCTCCGAGCGCTTCGTGTTGATAGCCCTGAACGTCATGGTTTTTGCGTTGAACGATAGGAGTTTACCGGTCAGCAGCTCGCCCACCCCCGTGAGGTACTTTAGCGCCTCCGCCGCCTGAATTGTCCCCAGCATACCCGCAATGGCCCCCAGCACGCCCGCCTGCGAGCAGGTAGGGACGGCGTTGGGCGGCGGCGGGGCGTGGAACAGGCAGCGGTAGCACGGTGCGCCCGGCAGGTACGTCAGCGTTTGCCCTTCAAAGCGCAGAATGCCGCCGTGCGAAAACGGCTTTCCGGTGATGACGCAGGCATCGTTTATCAGGAACTTCACGGGAAAGTTGTCGGTGCCGTCCACCACAAAGTCGTAGTCCTTGATGACCTCCTGCGCGTTTTCCGCCGTGAGGAGCGCTTGGTAGGTAACCACCTCAACGTCGGGGTTTAGCTGGTTGATTTTTTCCTTGGCGGAGATGACCTTTGGCTTCCCCACGTCTGCCGTGAAGTGGATAATCTGCCGCTGAAGGTTGCTCAAGTCCACCACGTCGCCGTCAATGAGGCCAATGGTGCCCACGCCGGCCGCCGCAAGGTAAAAGGCCACCGGCGACCCCAAGCCTCCGGCGCCTACCACCAGCACCTTCCCGCTGCTAATCCTCTCCTGACCCTCTACGCCTACATCCTGAAGCAGAATGTGGCGGCTGTACCTGTTTACCTGGTCTTCCGTAAAGTTCATGGCCGGCTGCCTCCTCCCATAAAGTATAGAAAGTCTACCTCGTCGCCATCCTTTAGGGTGGTCTGCTCGTAGTCTTCCTTGCCTACAAATTCCTCGTTCAGCTGCACCGAAACCATGTCGGGCTGCGCGACGTTGTTTAGCGCAATTAGCGCCGAAAGCGTTAGCGGAGATTCCAGCTCCTGCGCCTTCCCGTTTACCGTTATTTTTCCCATTTTGTTTTTTTGCAAATTTTTACTACTCAAAGCTATACAAAGGCGTGGAGAGGTAGCGCTCGCCGGTGTCCGGCAGGATGGCAACAATGGTTTTGCCCGAGTTCTCTACCCTCTTTGCCACCTGTATCGCGGCGTGGAGCGCCGCGCCGGAGGAGGCGCCAACCGGGAGCCCTTCCTCGCGCGCCAGCAGACGGCTGGCCTCAAAAGCTTCGTCGTTTTTCACCTTAAAAATTTCGTCCACAACTTTCGGGTTGAAGACTTTCGGCACGAAGCCCGCGCCAATTCCCTGTATTTTGTGCGGGCCGGGCTTCCCGCCCGACAGCACCGGCGAATCGAAAGGCTCAACCGCTATCACCTTAACGGCGGGGTTGTACTTTTTGAGGACTTCTCCGCACCCGGTAATCGTCCCGCCGGTGCCCACCGCCGAGATGAAAATGTCTACGCTCCCGTCGGTGTCCCGCCAGATTTCCTCCGCCGTTGTCGCTCTGTGCACCTGCGGGTTCGAGGGGTTAAGGAACTGCTGCGGCATGAACGAGTCGGGGTGCTGCCGTTGCAGCTCCTCGGCCTTGCGAATGGCACCGCTCATCCCCTCGAAGCCTGGGGTGAGGACAAGCTCTGCGCCCAAGGCTCGCAGCAGGCTGCGGCGCTCAACGCTCATCGTGTCGGGCATGGCGAGTATCAGCCTGTACCCCTTGGCCGCCGCGATAAAGGCCAGCGCAATGCCCGTGTTCCCGCTGGTAGGCTCTATGATGATGCTGCGGGGGGTGAGGCGGCCGCTCGCCTCGGCATCCTCTATCAGCGCCAAGCCTATCCTGTCCTTGACGCTACGACCCGGGTTGAAGTACTCCAGCTTCCCCAAAAGGTGGGCATCTACCTTGCTGACGCGCTCTACTTTGCTCAGTTCAAGGAGCGGAGTATTGCCAATCAGCTCCGTCAGCCTTTGTGCTACTTTTGCCATAGATATGTGTAATTTTGTTTTTGCAAAAGTAGGGCTAATGGTTAGATAAAAAAATACCATAATGATGGTATTTTTGAATTCTTTTTGAGCCTCACCTGCCGCCGCTTTAGCGAATTCATCGTGCAAAATCTGTTTTTCGTCGGGCACAGGGGGTGGTTTGGTAGAATTTGTCAACCGCAATGCGCAGCGCCGCGCTACCTTTGCACCGTAATAAGAAAGCGGAAATAAAGACGATATGCGCTCCTTTTAACATAATACAATGCGAGCGCTGCGGTTGCTTCCAAAGTTTTCTCCTACTTTTGCTGCGCTTTCGGAAGACTCAATATACCGAGCAAGCAGCAAGTAGCTCAACAACAAAAACGATAAAGCACAAAGTAGATGAAAAAAGTAACGCTAACGGTAGGGTGCTACCTCGCGCTGGCAAGCGGATTCGCGGCGCAGGCTGCCGACACCCTCAAGGTGGATTTAAAGAAGGCGCTGGAGATTGCGCTGAGCGACAACCCAACGATTAAGATTGCCGACAAGGAAATAGAGCGGGTGGACTACTCCAAAAAGGCGGCGTGGTACGGCCTGCTGCCCTCGCTGAGCGGCACGGGGCAGTACACGCGCAACGTGGAGCTGCAAACAATGGCGCTGGGCGGCACAAGCATTAAGGTGGGGCA
>JAIRMD010000068.1 GCA_031258915.1 Prevotellaceae bacterium | reverse complement strand
CAACGTTCAACCGTTTTTTTCGGTACATTTAAGGTTGATACAAAAAATGGTATTCTCTGATTGGGATTTTCTCCTATTAATATGAGTAAATCGTTTATTCCCTCATTTATTCCCTCATTTATTCCCTCATCCGGTTTCTCCCCGACTTTTTCAGGGGTGAAAACAGTTACTAAAAAACCGCCCGACTGCAACCGAAAATCAGGTAAGGGCAAGTTTTCCTCTCAGCCGCCCGGCGCTTCAGTAGCTCAAGCCAAAGGCCCACAAAGGCACAACATTTTTATACCCATACTCTATGCCATCTTTCACGATAAAAGCGTTTGGCGTACCCCTTATTTGCTCCTGCGTTTTGCTTTTGCCGCCCACCTCAAAGGTGTAGCGGTCAACCTTAAAGTCGGCAACAGCCGACGATGCGGGTGCTTGATTTACCCGCATTTGGTTCAGGAAAAACGTTTCGCGAACGTTCCCGATTTCCGGCTCTTTTTCCGACAGGGTGTAAAGCAAATTGGTATTATCTAAGTAGATTTTGTCAATTTTTCCCAAGCTGATTACCCCGCCAGCCTGTGCGCGCAAGCGGGCTATCAGCCCTGCGTCCTCCATAAAAGTCATGTACTCATCGAGCGAGTTGCGGCTTACCTCCAGCTTTGCGGCGAGCGCAACAAAGTTCGGCTTAAAGGGCACGCTTTCGGCAACAATAAGCAGCAGGCGCTTCAGCTTTCGCGCTGTTGCAACGGAGAGGTTGGCAAGCTGCGGTATGTCGGACTCCAGCGTCAGGTTGATTACTTGCCCAAGCCGGATGCTTAAATTTTCGTCTGCCGCCATGGGGTAGTAACCCGTGCGTAAGTACTCGCGGAACAGGGGCAAGGGGTGCTCTACGCTGCTGAGCAGCGAAATTTTGTTGCCGATAATTTCGTCAAGCGAATGAACTTTTACCTCTACGCCGTACTTAAACTTCAGAAACTCGCGAAACGAAAAGCCCTGCATCGAGTACATCAGCGCTCGGCGGCTCAAGTCGGCCATGCCCTTGCGAATATCCAAAACCGACGAGCCTGTAAAAAAGACTTTCAAATCGGGGTAAAAGTCGTAGATGTTTTTCAGCTCTACCGACCAGTCTTTGTACTTATGGATTTCGTCAATAAAAAGCTGCTTCCCGCCGTTTTTGTAAAATTCACTTGCCAAGTCGCTCAACCTGTAGCGCGAAAAATAAATATCGTCAGCCGACACGTAGAGGGCATCTTCAGCGCTTTTTCCTCTGATGTGCTGTAGCAGCATGGTGGTTTTACCCACGCCTCGCGGGCCGGTAAGCCCAACCATGCGGCTTTCCCAAGGGATTCTGTCGTACATGTACCGCTTGAACGCCGTAGGTGTTCGCGCAAGCAGTAGCTGCTGTTTTTCAAATAGCGTATCCATAGCTTTACCAAAAAGTGCACTGCAAAATTAGCATTTTCTTTCGATATTGCTCAACGGGTAGTGCATTTTTTGGTGCTGCTCAACGTATATCGGCGCTGGCAAAAGTTGCCCTTAGCGAGCTAACTAATACAATGAGCTGCATACAAAGGCACAGATTTTATGCTGCCTGCGAAGCCAAAATTCCGGGCGGAAATACGAATTGAGTACTCCGGTTTATACTTTTCGACGTAAGCGTTCAGGCTTTTAGAGCGCACATTTTCGGCTGCTTTTACCTCAACAGGAATAACCCCAGCTTTCAAATCTAAAATAAAATCAACTTCCGCCAAATGCTTGGAGCACCAGTAGTAAAGCGGGTGCTTGTGCGTATTAAACGTTTGCGCTACAAAATTCTCGGTCAGGAAGCCACGGTAAATCATGTCGCTATTTTGTAAAATATCTCTGAAATTTACCTTCGACAGCGATGCTAAAAGCCCCACGTCGGAGAGGTAAAGCTTAAAGCTATTTTCCGACTTATGGGCAGATAGTGGAGGTTGCGGCAGCTCAAGTTTTTCGCAGGGCAAAGCCATACCAGCCTGAATCAGCCATTCGATGGATGAGCCGAACTTTTCTTTATTGCCACCATTTTCCACCACCTTGTACGCAAACTTTGTGCGCTCTTTGGCCAGCTGCACGGGGATGCTGCGGTAAACTTTATGTATTTTTACCGCGCTCGTTTCGTCGGCATACTTTGCCATATCGGCCAAATATCCGGTAACTATATCCGCCTGAATTTGGCGGTTGAAGCTTACAACATCTTTTTTGCCTTCAACAAATTGCAGCACGGCGGCAGGCATACCGCCAACGCAAAGGTACGTGCGGTAAAGCTCCAGCGCCTTGCCGTGAACGATGGCTGGAAGCGGCGCATTGCTGTCGAAGTGTGCGCGAATAGCGTCGGCTAGCATTTTTTCGCCCAAAGCCCAAAGAAATTCCTCAAAGTCCATCGCGTAAAGGTACTCTATTTGAACTTTACCCACAGGGAAAGAGGCTGTCATCCGGTTGATTTTTACGCCTAACAAGCTGCCTGCGCTTACAACTCGGTAGTTTCTGGGCGATTCGGAAAAATATTTCAGGGCGGCAATCGCCTGTTCGCAGTCCTGAATTTCGTCGAAGAAGAAGACGGTCTTTTCAACGTCAATTTTGCGGTTGAAAAACAGCTCCATTCGCGAAGTAACCTCATCTGCATTGAGCGAAGGCGTAAAAAATGCTTTATAGCCGGGGGATTCAGCAAAGTTCAGGTAAACAGACTGCTCAAAATTTTTCTCGCAAAATTGTTGCAGCAGGTAGGTTTTGCCTATCTGCCGTGCGCCAACAAGCATCAGCGGAAGTGCTTTGGGAGCTCTCAACCACTCCGTCAACTTATCTTCAAAAAATCTTTCCATAAACAGCAATACGTGCATAAAATATCGAAAAAGCGATATTTTATGCGCGTAAAATATCGAAAAATCTATTTTTTTTCAGATGTCCCTTTCTCTGGCTACTTTTGCTCCTTTTGAGCGCTACGCAAAGCTACACGTTCCTAATGCCCTGTCTGCGGATGTACTCGAAATGTTGCGGTGGAGGCATCTGCTTTTTGCACACCAAAGGCTCGTCACTCCCACGTAAAAGTAACTAACTATTTGCGTACTAAGCAGAAAAATGGGCAAACTCTACGCCAAAAATGTTGGCGAAAGCCTGCGGCTTTTACGCCGGAGGTGCCGCGTTGCCGGGCAGCTTCTTCACCTGATTGATGGCTACGCTTACCATCACCCCCAGCTGCTCAAGGTAGAGCGCGATGTGCGTTTTTCCTATCCTCTTTACCTTTCCCGCAATATTTTTGAGCGGGCCGCAGGCAATCAGCACCTTTTCGTCGAGGGAGTAGGCAATTTCCTTGGCGCGCGCCTTCTCTAAAAACAGCCGGATAGCCGCAATTTCGGGATCTCTGATGACGGCCGGCTTGCCATTGTAATACACGCTGCGAACAACGCCATGCGTAGGGATAATGCCCGAGCGAAGCAAGGGCTCTGTCGTTTTGACAAAAATGTATGACGGAAGAAGCGGAACCTCTACCAGCTTGATCCTATCTGACCACTGGCGTGGCGAGAGGTGAAGCGGCAGGTACGTCTCTACCTCTGCCCTCTTCAACCGCTGCTCAACCTGCTTCTCTGCGCGGGGGACTGTATATAGCGCGTACCATTTCTTACCGGCTGCCAAGGCTTTACTTTTTTATGCATTGATTTCATCAAAAATTCCCGCCGCAAATGTACGCAAAATTTCGGAATTACCGTATCGTCGATTAAAAAATCCGTAATATACTACTGCTCAGCAAACCATGCATAAACATCCATGGCAGCGTAGTTGTATCAGTGAATAAAAATTTGTACCTTAGCTGCCTTAATTAAGTGCTGCGTTGGGGCAAAATGAGCGCCCTTTAGTTGGCTACTACATTTTATTTCAACGACTTATTGTCATACATTTATCACATGAAGAAAGCAATTATTACCGGAATCACGGGGCAGGACGGCGCTTACCTTGCGGAGCTGCTGCTTGCCAAGGGCTACATGGTGCACGGCGTAAAGCGCCGCACGTCGCTGTTTAACACAGACAGGATAGACCACCTGTACCAAGACCCCCACGAGCAGAACATACGCTTTGCGCTGCACTACGGCGACCTGAGCGATTCGATGAACATAACCCGCATTGTGCAGGAGGTGCAGCCCGACGAAATTTACAACCTTGGCGCCATGTCGCACGTTAAGGTGAGCTTCGACACGCCCGAGTACGCCGCCGATGTGGACGGCGTAGGGACGCTCCGCCTGCTTGAGGCAGTGCGCCTGCTTGGGCTGACCCAAAAAACAAGAATCTATCAGGCATCCACCTCAGAGCTTTACGGGCTGGTGCAGGAAATCCCGCAGAGGGAAACAACCCCGTTTTACCCCCGCTCGCCGTACGCCTGCGCCAAGCTGTACGCCTACTGGATAACGGTGAACTACCGAGAGGCCTACAACATGTACGCCTGCAACGGGATACTGTTCAACCACGAGTCGCCGCGGCGCGGGGAAACTTTTGTTACCCGAAAAATCACGCGCGGCGCGGCGCGCATTGCCCTCGGCCTACAGGGCTGCCTCTACTTGGGCAACATCGATGCCAAGCGCGACTGGGGGCACGCCAAGGACTACGTGCACGCCATGTGGCTCATGCTGCAACAGGAGAAACCAGACGACTACGTAATTGCCACAGGCGTAACCACCTCCGTGCGCGACTTTGTGCGCATGGCTTTTGCCGAGCTGGGCGTTGAGCTGGAGTTTGAGGGCAAAGGCGTGAATGAGGTGGCCAAAGTAAAGTCATGCAGCAACAGCGAGTACTCGCTGGAAACGGGAAAGGTGGTGCTGCGCATCAACCCGAAGTACTACCGCCCCACGGAGGTGGAGCTGCTCGTGGGCGACCCCAGCAAGGCAAAAAAGCAGCTGGGTTGGCAGCCGCAGCGCGACTTGCAGGCGCTGGTGAAGGACATGATGGCGAGCGACATCGCGCTGTTTAAGCGCGACAAGTACCTGCTTCAGGGCGGGCACAAAATTCTGAACCAGCACGAATAGCTTCGCTACCCTACGTTGAGGACATTAGGAGAAATAGCAGCCCGGTATTCGTGCGCTTGAAAGCGGAAATCGACGGATTGTTGGGCGATACGTTAAGGTGGTATGAAGGAATTTGACGAATACATCCGGCAGGGCGAACCCTCGCAGGTTGAGAAAACCCAAAATTGGCTGACAGCTATCGGCCTGCAGCAGGTAGATGGCCTAACGCCGTCTGCATATCTTATTCAGCAGGCAAAAGAAAACATTGAGGGCGATATTACTTTTGATGAGGTAAAAATTCGCATTGATGCTTACTATAAAACCCTTGCCGACAGGAAAACAGAAGCAGATGACCGCACAGAAGAAGCCGATAAAGTATCAGCCCGAATTGCCGAGATTCTGTCGGAAAAAACCTTTTCTTTTTCCCCTACAGAATACCTCAATATCCACAGGCGGTTGTTTACCGGCATTTATAAATTTGCAGGCAGAATACGTGATTATAACATCACTAAAAAAGAGTGGGTGCTCGATGGCGAAATGGTGCTGTACGCAAGCGCAGAGATGCTGAAAGAGACGCTCGAATACGATTTTAAGGAAGAAAAAACTTTTGCTTACAAGGGGCTAAGCACACAGCAAGTTATTGAACATCTTGCTCATTTCGTAGCCTACTTGTGGCAGATTCATATTTTTGGCGAGGGCAATACACGCACAGCTGCCGTTTTTTTAATAAAGTATCTTCGCAAACTTGGGTTTAAGAATGCGAGCAATGCGCTGTTTGCCCAACACTCGTGGTATTTCCGCAACGCGCTTGTGAGAGCAAACTACGAAGATTTATCGCACGGCATTTACAAAACCGACAAATACCTTGTTCGCTTCCTTTCAAATTTACTGTTGGAAGAAAATAATGAACTGAAAAATAGGCATTTACATGTAAATTTCGGGGAGCCAGATTTGCACTTGGCTAAAAATGTCGGAGGCATATCGGAGGATTTTGGCGCGAAAAAAGTTGGGGAGAAAGACGAAAAGTTGGGTATAAAGTTGGGTATAAAGTTGGGTAAAAATGAAGCTGAAATCGTTGACTTAGTAAATAAAAATCCGCTAATAACCATAACAGAATTGTCTAATTTGTTGAAAATCACCAAAACCGCAGTGGAGAATAATATTGCAAAATTAAAAAAGCAGGGCATCATAGAACGCATTGGAGCGAGAAGGAACGGCTCTTGGAAGATAACTAACGCTAACTAAGCAACATGGAAAAAAATGCAAAAATATACGTTGCCGGCCACAACGGAATGGTAGGGTCGGCGCTTGTGCGGCGGCTGCAAAAGGATGGCTACCAAAACTTTACGCTGCGCTCGTCGGGGCAGCTCGACCTGCGCAGCCAGCAGGCGGTGGCCGACTTCTTTGCGCAGGAAAAACCGGAGTACGTTTTTCTTGCCGCCGCAAAGGTAGGCGGCATTGTGGCCAACAGCAGCTACCGCGCCGAATTTATCTACGACAACCTCATCATGGAGGCCAACGTCATCCACCAGAGCTACCGGCGCGGCGTGAAAAAGCTGCTGTTCCTCGGCTCGTCGTGCATCTACCCTAAGCTGGCGCCGCAGCCGCTGAGGGAGGAGTACCTGCTGACGGGCGAGCTGGAGCCAACTAACGAGCCTTACGCCGTTGCAAAAATTGCGGGCATCAAGCTGTGCGACGCCTACCGCGCGCAGTACGGCTGCAACTTCATCAGCGTCATGCCGACCAACCTGTACGGCCCCAACGACAGCTACAACTTGGAAAAATCGCACGTGCTCCCGGCGCTGATACGCAAGATGAAGCTGGGAAAGCATCTGGAGGAGAACGACTGGAGCAGCCTCCGCTCCAACCTCGACAGCAACCCCATTGAGCGCGTCAGCGGGAGGCGCAGCGACCACGACATACTCCAAGTGCTGGCCAAGTACGGCATCCGGCGCGGCAGCGACGGCGACGTGCAGGTAGAGCTGTGGGGCACGGGCGCACCCCTGCGCGAGTTCCTGCACGTTGACGACCTCGCCGATGCCTGCGTTTTCCTGATGAAAACCTACAGCGAGGCAGGGCTGGTCAACATTGGCTGCGGCGAAGACCTGGCCATAAGGGAGCTGGCCGAGCTGGTAAAGGAGTTGGTGGGCTTCCGCGGCGCAACCGTGTGGAACGCCTCCAAGCCCGACGGCACGCCGCGCAAGCTGCTGAGCGTAGAGAAGCTCAAGCAGCTCGGTTGGACAGCCAAAATAGGATTAAGAGAGGGAATACAAAGCATTTTATAAAGCAGCCGGAAAGCGTCGGAGAAATACTATAAAACCAGACATGGCTGTAAATTGTATAATCATTCTTACTTTTACCTCGCAAATGAGCATCTTTTACTTTTAATTTTTTTACTAATTTTTATGGAAAACTACCTCTCCAAACGGCTGCAAAGCCTTGCCGAATCGCAAACTTTGGCGATGAACCAAAAGACCAAAGACCTGCAAGCAAAAGGTTTTGATATAGTAAACCTCACAGCAGGTGAGCCGGATTTTTTCACCCCCGACCACATAAAAGCGGCTGCAAAAAAAGCTGTGGACGATAACTACTCGTTCTACACGCCTGTGGATGGCTACATGGAGCTACGCAAAGCTATTGCCGACAAGCTGAAGCGCGAAAATGACCTTAGCTATAAACCCGAACAGGTTATGGCATCAAACGGTGCAAAGCACTCGCTGGCAAACGCTATCAAGAGCCTGGTAGATGAGGGTGACGAGGTGATTATTCCTGCGCCGTACTGGGTGAGCTACTCCGAGCTGGTGAAGCTCGCCGGCGGCAAAAGCATTATCGTGAAGACAACCCTCGAGAGCGGCTTTAAAATGACCGCTGCGCAGCTCGAGAGCGCCATTACGCCCAAAACAAAAATGCTAATCCTCTGCTCACCCTCAAACCCTACGGGCGGCGTGTACAGCAAGGCGGAGCTCAAAGCGCTGGCAGATGTTATTGCCAAGCATGACCGCCTATTTGTTATCTCCGATGAAATTTATGAGCACATCAACTTTGTGGGCAAGCACGAGAGCATTGCGCAGTTTGCCAACGTAAAGGATAAGGTTGTGCTGATTAACGGCGTGTCGAAAGCGTACGCCATGACCGGCTACCGCATTGGCTACCTCGCTGCCCCGCTGTGGGTCGCCAAAGCTTGCTCGAAGCTGCAGGGGCAGCTTACCTCCAACCCGTCAAGCATTGCGCAGCGTGCCGCCATAGCTGCTCTTACGCAGGATAATACGCCAACAAAGGAAATGACGATAGCGTTCAAGCGCCGCCGCGATTTGGTTATTAAGTGGCTGAGCGATATGCCGGGCGTGAAGTGCAGCGTGCCCGAAGGCGCATTTTACGTATTCCCCGACATCAGCTCTTTCTTCGGCAAAGGCGACGGCAGCGTAACCATCAACAGCGATATGGACATGTGCCTGTACCTGCTGGATAAGGCGCTTGTTTCCGGCGTTCCCGGCGACGCTTTCGGCGAGCCTACCTGCATTCGCCTTTCCTACGCCACCTCCGATGCCAACGTAGAGAAGGCAATGAAGCGCATGAAGGAGGCGCTGGCAAAGCTGAGGTAGATTTTATCTGCCCATTAGCGCTGCCTTGCCATCACACCTCCGCTTTCCCCTATTTTTTTATCATTCCTGCGAAAATTCCTTTTGCAGCGAGCAGTTCTTCGGGGGTGCCGCTTTCGGCAACCGCACCGTTGTTGAGGACGATGATTTTGTCGGCGTTGGCGACAGTGCGCATCCGGTGGGCGATGACTAACACGGTCTTATCGCGTATCAGCTCCGAAATTCCGGACTGTATCCGGGTTTCGTTTTCGACGTCGAGCGATGCGGTGGCTTCGTCAAGCAGGATGATGGGCGCGTCTTTCAGCAGGGCGCGGGCGATGGAGACGCGCTGACGCTCGCCGCCCGATAGCGTTTCGCCGTTTTCGCCGATGACGGTGTGATAACCCTGCGGCATCCTGCACGCAAACTCGTCGCAGCAGGCAAGGTGGGCTGCCGACAACACCTCTTCGTCCAGTGCCTCGCGGCGGCCAATCCGTATGTTGTCCATGATGGAAGCGTTGAAAAGTACGACATCCTGAAAGACGACCGAGTAGTATTTCAGCAGCGTTTCGGGGTCAATCGCGCTGACATCGCGTCCACCAAGCAGGATTTGCCCCGACTGAATATCCCAGAAGCGGGCGGCAAGGCGGGCTGCCGTGCTTTTCCCGCTGCCCGAACGTCCGACAAGCGCCGTAATTTCGCCCTGCCGCGCCGTGAAGGATACGTTTTGCAGCACCTGTTTTCCCTGTTCATATTCAAAATCGACATTCCGGAACTCAATATCGAAGCCGTCAGGTTCAAAAGCGGTCGTTCCCTGCTGAACGGGCAAGGCTTCCATTTCGTTCATGCGGTTGATGCGGACGTCGAGGAAAAACAGCGCCATCAGGTTGTTGAACACTTCCTCTATCGGGGCGTATACCCGCGACGCCACGAGAATAAATATCAGGTAGGTGAACAGCTCTATCGCGCCGCGGGCGAGCAACCCCGCGCCGACAATTACGACGCTTGCCATCCCGAGTTTCAGGACGCTTTGCGAAACGTTTGTCATCACTCCGATAAACAGTTCGCCGCGTGTCTGCACTTTTTCATTGAAGTCGATTTTCGCGCTTAGCTGTTCGATATAATCCGCTTCGCGGTTGCAGGATTTGATTTCGCGCACGCAGTCAAGCCCCTCCTGAATATGCTCGCTTACGGCACGCTTGGCTTGATAATAATCCCTGTTGAGCCGGTTTGTTTTCTTTTTTGCGACAAGAATGATTGCCGTTGCCAGCGGCGCTACCCAAAAGAGCGCCAGCGTCAGCTGCCAGCTGTAGAAAAACAGTCCGGCTATGATAATCAAAATGCTGATAACGGAAGCAAACAGCTGCGGCACGGCGTGCGAAAAGGTATGTTCAAGATCGGTGCAGTCGTCCATAATTGTGGCGGTGAGGTCCGACAGGTTTTTCTTGCCGAAGTAAGCCAGCGGCAACTTGCGCAGCTTCTCCGCAAGCGAAATGCGGCGGGCGGCGCTTTCGTCGTAAACGGTGATAAACGTGCTGCGGTACTGGAAGACCGCTATCACGTACATCACCAGCGTAAAGGCAATGCCCACGACGACATAGTACATCACGCCGTGCGCGGCGCTTGCCGACGGCGCGAACATGGGATGCAGGTAATCGTCAAGAAAAAGGAAGACAAACACGGCGGGAAGCATCAGCGCCAAATCAAGCAGGGTAGTCATTAATACCCCTTTGCAGAAATCTTTTGCGCCTTTGGTTGAGAGCGCAAATCTTTTTTTGACGGCATTAAGCATGGCTGCCCTCCTTCCTTAGCGTCCACCGAACCGACTGCCGGTATTCGTTCCACATCTTCAGGTACAGCCCGTTTTGGTGGATCAATTCCTCGTGCGTTCCCGATTCGGCGATCCGTCCGCTGTCGAGAACCAAAACATTGTCGGCATGGGTTATGCTCGTGAGCCGGTGGGCAATCATCAGCGTTGTTTTGCCTTCCGACAGGGCGGCAAAGGCTTTATATATCAGATGCTCGCTTTCGGGGTCGGCAAAAGCGGTCGCCTCGTCGAGGATGACAATCGGGGCGTTTTTCAGCATTGCGCGGGCGAGGAGGATACGCTGCTGTTCGCCGCCGGAGAGGTATGTTCCTTCGGCGCCGATACGGGCGTTCAGTCCGAGTGGCTGGCGGTCGATGATGTCGCGGCATTGCGCCATATTGACCGCGCGATCAACTTCTTCCGGCGTTGCATCGGGTTTGGCGTAGCGGATGTTTTCGAGCAGCGTAGCCTTGAAAAGCCGTGTGCTCTGGAAAACAAATGAAACCGATTGCATCAGCTCGGCGGGATTGATTTCGTTTACATCAACGCCGCCAGCCAGGACACGCCCCTCGCCGGCTTCCCAGAAGCGTGCAACGAGCCGCGCCACAGTTGTTTTCCCGCTGCCCGACGCGCCGACCAGCGCCACCGTTTTGCCCTGTGGAACGTGGAAGCTGACATCATCCAGCGCTTTCTTCGTCGTATCGGGATAGGTAAACGAAACGCGGTCGAAGCGAATATCATACCCGTTCACCGGTTTGGCTCGTTTGTGAACCTTCAGCGTTTGGTATGAGGTAAGGTTTTCGAGCCGCTCCATAGCCTGTCCCGCCTGATCCATAGCCTGACTGAGGTACATGCTTTTCATCACGCAGCCCGAAAAAACGGGCGTAATCAATACAAACAGGAAGAAGTTGAGCAGCACGGATGCCACATTTCCCGTGTAGCCGGTCAAAAGGATGGCAACAGGCGCCAGAAAAAACACAAAGCCATTGATAACAACCGTATATGCCGACATCGGTTTTTCCCACATCTTGCAGTATTGCACGACCATCCGGCGGTAATCCATGATGCTGCGGTGGAAGTTTTTGAAGGAGAAAATAGTCTGCTGAAAGACTTTTACAACCGGTATCCCGCGCACATATTCAACGGCTTCGGTGTTCATTTCTTCGAGCGAGTTCATGTAGCTGTGCATGAATTTCCGCCCTTTCTTCCCCATCGAAAACGACATGAGCGTCAGGGCGATAGCTATCGGCACAAGGCAGGCAATACCCAACCGCCAGTCGAAAGCGAAGATCAGCGCGATGACGGCGACCGGAACCAGCGCCGTAGCCGCCAAATCGGGCAGCTGGTGCGCCAGAAAGCTGTGCGTTGTGCTTGCGTTATCGTCAATAATTTTGCGGATGCGCCCTCCTGTATGGCTGTCGAAAAAGCCGAGCGGCATGGCGACGATTTTCCGCATTGCCTCGCGCCGGATATTCGATTCCACTCTGAACGCCGCAAGGTGCGACGACATCAGCGCTGCAAAGTAAATAACCACGTTCCCGACCGCCGCACCCACAGCCCACCATGCCAGCAGAACGATTCTTTGTCCGCCCTCACCGTTACTTCCAGCCGTTCCTCCGCCTGCCTCGAACAGCTCACGGATAATAAGCCAGATAAGAACATACGGCAATAACCCCGACAGCGCACTCGCCGCCGACAGCGCCATCGAAACCGGAAACAGCGCTTTCCGGTTGCCGGCGTAGGATTGAAGTTTTTTTAATGTACTCATCTAAAATGTAGCATCCTGTATGAACCCCCATACGAGGGAGAAACGCTTGATAAATGTTTTTTGGGTAAAGAAAAGCACAAAGGTATAGGGTATAATACTTGTCGTCAATCCTCATTTGTAGGTATTTTGGAGAGGGAAAATCACTATAAATGGAGATAATATCCTTCTTAGATGTTGCCCCGCTGGCAAGAATGTGACGCTGCTTTACGCGGATATGCAAAAAAAAATGTACCTGTGTATTAGATGGTTGGAGATAAAATAGCCGATATTTTTGCAGATATGAAATTAGTTGTTACCTTTGCAGTCCGTTTTTTGAAAAAGGTAGCCGCGCTACCTGCTTATAAAAATAGCGAGGGGGATTAGCTCAGCTGGCTAGAGCACCTGCCCTGCAAGCAGGGGGTCATCGGTTCGAATCCGTTATCCTCCAC
>JAIRMD010000052.1 GCA_031258915.1 Prevotellaceae bacterium | reverse complement strand
AATCCGCACTGGTGCTGGAGGGGCATGTAGCCCGCAATGTCGCCGTCCTTGTCCGTGACGTTCTCCACAAAGAAGAGGTAGGCTGCGTCTTTTTCCACCTCGCCAAAGGCGCTCAGGATGCGCTGCTGGTCGGCGTTGTAAACGTTGAGGATGCCTGTGCCCCCGTGCGTCATTTTTCCGCTGGGGAAGGTGACGCTCACCGCGCTCGCCGTAGCCACCTCAAAGCGTGTTACCGCCGGCGCGTAGATGCGGTTGAGCTCTGCCTGAAGGGTGGCGGCTGCCGGCAGCTTTGCGCCGTTAACGCTCACCAGGTAGAGCCGCTTTACCTGCTCGTCGAAGCTCAGCACGCTCAGCTTGCCGGCAACGGTCTCCGTGCTGTCCTCCGTGCGGTAGGCGTACAGGGCAAGCTCATCGCCACCCGCCCCGCCGCGAATGGCCAGCGTGGAGCCGTCCCGTGTTGCCGGAACGCCCAGCTCCGTGCGGAAGGCTACTCCCTCTTCGGCGCTGCCAACCTGCACCTTGTCGAGGGCGTGGCTGGCCACGCTCTTGAAGGGCGGGCGGTAGCCCGGCTGCAGCTCGGGGTACTCGCCCTGCACGGCGCTCTTGACCTCCGAGTAGGCGTCAAAGCCGTACTTTTGCTCCGGCGAGGCGGAGAAGGCAACGACGGGCTGCGCGCGGGATTCCTTCTCCTTACTGTAGGCTTCCATCAGGCGGCTGTTGCCGCCCGTTGCCCGGAACTCCGCTACGCCCATCACCTTGCCGTCGGACGTAGCAACGTAGGCGGCGCCTTCCGGGTCTTGCAGCAGCGTCCTGTTGAAGCCTTGCGTAAGCACGGTTTCGCTGCCGTCGCTGCCCACCACCACTACGCTTCCCGCGGCGTTTGCGTAAATATCGCGAATGGGGACGCTTACGCGCACCGTATCTTTTATGCTGGTGCTCGTTGTCAGGGTGGCCACCTGCTCCAGCAGCTCGTCCATGCGCTCTTTTGCGTCGTCAACGTCCAGCTGGAGCGTAGGGTTGTAAATGCTTTCGAAGCCGTACGTTACAATTTGGTCATCGGTGTTGACCGACAAATCCCAGTACTCGCACAGCACCTTGATGTTCCATATTTTTATCCAGAAAAGGAGTAAGCCTTTGTACACGCCGTCGGCCTGCTGCTCCGCGGTTTTCAGGATGAACGTAGACTGGCCGGACGGGGTATGGATGGTATCTCCCGGCGCGAGGTCGGTGCGCAGCTCAAAGTTCGTCAGCTCCGGCTCCGGCTTGCTTGCGGCGCAGGCGCACTCGGCGCAGTAGTCTTCCACGCGCCGCGGGGCGGGGATGGTCAGCGTTTTCCAGCCGGAAAAATCGCTCACGCTCTCCTCGTTGCCGTTGCATACCCCCTGAACGCGCATCCGGTAGGATTTTTCCGGCTCAAGCCCGGAGAGGGCATACCGGCTGTCGAACGTCTGGTCGCTCTTCCTCCAGCCCGACGCGGGGTTTTCTATTTCGACGTTGAACGAGGTATGGTTGGCGGCGGGCATCCAGCGGAACGTCCCGCCATTGCCCCGCTGCTCGACGCTAAAGGCGGTTACGCTATCGCAGCGGCACAGGTAGGTAAACGTGCGCACCTGGCTGTGGCCGTCCTGCTCAAAGGCAATCGCCCCGGCCACGTCCGATGCCGTCACCCGCCATGCATACTTCATGCCCGGCTCCAGCGTAAGCTCCGCCGGGTGCACCAGCAGCGAAGCGCTCGCCTGCATAGTCGAGTAGATTGTTGGCGTTGATGCCGTTACAACGTATGGGTCTATCCCCGGTATGCGCATTTCCCAGAGCTCGAAAGCGTACTCCAGCCCTCCCGAAGGGATGCCAACGGAGCTCGGTAGCCACGAGAAGGTGAGCGGCATTCCGGCAATTTGCCCAAGCTCTGCGCCATCCTCCGGTATTTTGAGCTGGGGCGGCTTCCCCAGGGCTATCCACGCCGTGGCCGTTCCCTGCCCGGAAATCAGCCGTCCGGTGGTGAAGTGCCGCACCTCTACGGTGAATCGGTAGTAGCCTTCGGGCAGCTGCCCTGTGCGGCGGTAGTCTTCTTTGCTGTAGCCGCGGAGCAGGAGGTTGTTGATGTTGAAGTAGTCCGTCAGGTCGTCCCCGAAGAGAATGCTGACTTCTCCGCCGGTCAGGTAGATCGGCGTAGCGGCAATGGTGGGCAGGGTTTCGATGCTGACGCCCGCTGAGGTCTCAATCTTTACGTGCAGGCGCACCGGCAGGCTGGCCACCGAAGCATCGTTGACCACGATGGATACGACCAGCTGCTGCGACCCCGGCTTGACGTAGTCGGACAGCTTCAGAGAGTAAGGAGGGGTTAGCGCGAGGTGAACCTCAATGGGGTACCGCTGCGCAAAGCACATCAGCGAGGAGCTGCCCAGGAGCTGCGTAAAAAGAATCCGATACAGCTTACTTTTCATAGCGAAGAAGTTCTACTTGAGGTTCAGACTTAAATCAACATGTAAAAATAGTATTTTTCAGGTAATCTTCTGCACCGCGTAAGAAAAAGAGTGCAAGCTATTCTTAAAAACTCCCGTTCCATTGCAGCTTTTTGTCTTTTCGGGTTAGCGTCATGCTGAATGCGTAGCTGTACGACAGGTTGCCGGAGTACTGCAGGCGTGCTTTAGCGACCGCTTTGCTGTAAACCATCGCCAAGCTGAGGTTCAGGTTGTGCCTTTTGGCAAAGACGTAGCTTTCGCTCAAGCGCAGGTTCAGCACTTTGGAGATCCTCATCGACTGGCTGGACATATCGCTACAGGTGGCCGTCAGCGTGCTTCTCAGGTCGCCAAAAAAAGTTTTTTGTATCGACAAATTATAGGTTATCGCTTGGGTATAGGCATTGTCCGGTGCCTGATTGTAGCTGTAGGTAGCAGCAGCAGAAATGTTTAGCTTTAGCGGCAGCAGCGAAAAGCGGTAAGAAAGCGAAAGGTTGTAAATGTCGCTTCCCACGAAGCTCGAATACTGTTGCGCTTCCGCCGATTTTTGATACATGAAGTTCAGGTTGATGTTTTGCCTTTGCTCCTTTGTGCTTTGCAGCAGGTAAGAGGAGCTAAGCCCAGCCGAATAGTTCAGCTGCGTTACGTTGAGCGTATCCAGGTTCTGAAATTCGTTGGTTTGCGTCACCTGAGAGTACACGTCGTTGATGTAGAGGTAGGATTGCACGTTGGAAAAGTTGGCGGACACGTTTAACTTTTCCGTCACGTTGGCGGCAATATTTCCCGAGTAAATCATGCGGGAGGTTGTGTTGCTTTTTTGCCCGTTCAGGTTATTCCGCTGGTAGCCGCCGTCTAGAGCAATGTTGACTTTTTTAATGGCTGTTGTGAGGTTAGCCGTTATGTTTTCAAAATCGTTGGTCATGTAGTAGGCGCCCAGGGTCATGTAGTTCGGCGCAACTCTTTCGTAGGTTGTTCCGACAGCGCCAAGATTGCTGGTATAGGTCAGCTGGTTTTTTACGGCATAGAAAACCGCCAGGTCGCCGTCTGTTGCCAGCAGGCTAAAGCGGTCGCCGTTGGCGTAAGTATTCCTGTTCAGCGCGCTCACGCCGTACTCTCCGTTCAAGCGAAGGTTTTCCATCAGGTTAATCGCTACGCTCAAGCTTCCGGTAAGATTATCCTGCGGAGCTGCGGCCACGCTGTCGGGGTGAGCAGAGGAGGGAATATCCTGCGCCTTGAACAGATTTACCCCTACATCGAAATCTCCCTTCCTGTATTCTACCTTAAATCCGCCGCCCATCCGCCGGTATGCGGGCTCTGCTCCATCGTCGCCGTTGGACGCTTTCTTCAGCCTTCCGAATAAAGCGCTGATTTTAAATCCGTTGTCCGGAGATAGCTCCACGCCTCCCCCAAACAGCTCGTGCCCGGCAAGAGAATAGGGCGAAAACTGCATGGAGGTGTAGCCTGCATACACCTTGACCCACTTGTACGAAGGCGCTATGGAAAAGCGATTAAAGGGTAAGGACATATCTTTTGATAGCTGCTGGTTGGTATAGGCAAAAGAGAGCGGCAGATTGACCTCACCAAAAAAGCTAAGGTTCATATTTCCAGATAGATACGTCGCGTAAGGGTTGCGGGCAGCCGTATCTCCGGGGGTAAAAGTAGCTATCTGGCTGGCCGATATTCCGCCGGTTGCCGCAAAGATTGGTGCTTGCATAATTGCTTCTATGCTTTGCGCATAAAGCGGCCATGGTTGAGCAAAGATAGCTAAAGCAAGCAAGCTTTTGAGACGGTTAAAAGTTTTGCTTGTTTTCATCTTTTTTTAGTTTATTTTCATAACCACCTCATTGCTCAGCTCAGAAGACTGCCCATCTTCATACAAAGCTTTTATGCGGTATCTGAGCATTTGCTCGAGCGAAGGCTCGTCCGTAAAGCTGCTTTCCGTTGTATTGCCGTACAGGCGAAGCGGCGCGTTGCCGGCTGCCTTGTATATCAAAACCTTTTCGACTTTTTTGGGTGACCGAATAGTCCATGTCAGCTGGATTTGACCGGATACTTCCCTTTTTCTCAGCACAATAGCTTCGGAAATTTCGCCGGGTGCTTTTTTCTGCACAGGCGCAGAGGGTGCGGAGAGCAACCCGCTATCATCCTCCGCTTTTACTTGGTAGGTATAGGTTGCGCCCGGCTGCACCTTATCGTCACGGTAAACGGATTGCCTGCCCGCTGGCTTGCCTAAGGTTGCGGCGAGCAGGAAAAGCGTGTCGCCTGCTTCCTTCCGGTAAACATGGTGTTGCGCTACGTCGGCGCTCGAGCTGTTGAGCCAGGTAATCAGCAAAGCGCTTTTTTGCTCCTCCACTTTTTCAATCACCGGCGCCACAGGCGGAATAATGTCGGGACGCTTCAGCTCCAGCACAGAGCTAAGCTCCGACTGGTTTTGCCGTAGGTCAACAGCCCTGATGCGGTAGTAAACCTCTTTGCTTAAGGTGTTCAGCTGCACGGAGTCAGCAAAGACGGTATCTTTTACCGTAGCCGGAGCAGCGAGCAGAAATTCAAAGTCGGGGCGATTGCTGCGGTAAATACGGTAGCCCTCAACGTCTTTTTCGGGGTTCCTTTTCCATGTAAGCCGAACAACCCCAGTGGAGTCTACCTCGCCAGCAAGGTCAACGGGGGCGATAGGCGGGGTGCTATCGGCTAATTCGGCGTACGTGGGGCCGGGCGTAAATTTCTCTGCCTCCTCGCCGAAGACCGACAAAAGGTAATAGTTGGTCAAGGCGGGAGAACGGTCAGTAAAGGTGCGCTCTGAGGGCTGCTGGCTTTCGTATACTTTCGCCTTCGCTCCGGTTGGCTTATCCGACCGGTAGATCCGGAAGCCGGAGATGTGCTCGTTCATTTCGTCGGGGTAGCTCCAGCTCAGCCGGATTGCCCTGTTTTCAATCACCTCCTTGCCCGTAACCACCGGAATGGCGCTGATGGGAATACGTCCGCGCCCGACCACCGAATCGCTCGGCGGGCCAATTTCTCCAAAAGCATTGACACCCCTGATGCGGTAGTACCAAACTGTATGGTTATCGGGTAGCGAGTCGGAGCGGTAGGCGTGCTCGGGGTTGGCCTCGGCGTTGGTAGCCTGCACCGTCGCATTTTCGCTGATGGGAGAGTAATTTTTTCCGTCGCTAGCTTTTTCTACAATGTAGCTGTTATATATGTGGCTCAAGTAAAGTATATTCCATGATAGCTGCACTTTTTTATTTTCCCAGCGGGCAGTAAGGTCAAGAGGTTTGGGCAACGGCTGGTATTCGGACAGCCCCGTAAAGGCAAAAGCTGTATCCAGCCGAGCAATGGTGTCAGGGATAGGGATATGGACGGCGTAAAGGTATTTTTCGTCGGGCAGCGCCGTTTTATCTGCAAGGTATAAGCCCGAAAGCCGAGCTGCCAGCGCAGACTGATCGGCGCTGTAGAGCGCAAAGGAAAAGCGGTTTAGTTCCTCCTGATACCGCTTGCCAATAGCGACAGGGCTAAGCGCGGGAGGAAGCTCCGATTCGCCAAAAATACACTCCGCCGCAATGGATGCGTAGCGGTCGCCTTCGTAGCGCTGCCACTCCTCCGGCGGCGCCGGCTTTTGCGGCGCGGGCGTAAGCAGGCGATATTCCTTGTCTTCCGTTAGCTTCCCCTGCCGGAGAATAGTATACCGCTCCACTACGTACCCGTAGCGGTTGCCAAAGCGCCAGATATTCTTGTCGGCAGGCGCCCAGCGGAGCAAGATGGAATCTTTTTCACACGGACGCGCAAGGAGCTTAACGCCTTCGGCGTATGCGCTATGGAGAAAGCAAAGAAAAAATAATGGTGGCAAAATACAGCTTTTCATACGTGTTCGTCCATAAGCTCATCATTTTCCCCAAATTTTGGATTTTTTTCCTTGTTTTTCAGCAAAAGCTCACCCCCACGTCTTTTCGTTCATCATCTCTACGGATTGGCTGCCGTGCGCTTTGGCGAGCCGGGCGAGGTGCTCGGTGAGCACCTCGTGCTTGCCGCGGTGGATGGCTATGCGGCCGGAGCTGGTGAACTGCTGCACGCCGCAGGCTTTGTCCAGCTGCCGGAACAGCTCGGCTATTTCGTGCCGGTAGCCGGTGAGCTCAATCGCGGTAAAGTTGGGGGTAACCTCCAAAATCCGCGCCGCGTGCGTGCGGACAATCTCCTCGACCTTTTTGCCGTCCAGCAGCGCCTGCGTAGCCACCTTGTAGAGCGCGAGCTCCTGGTAAACAATTTGCTCGTTGGTGTGGTAGAAAGTCATGAGCACTTCCACCAGCTTGGCAATCTGGTTTACAATCTTTTCGGCCTGCTCCTGCGATGTGTTCACCACGATGGTAAACTTGTGCACTCCCTTGATGGCCGATGCCGACACGGTGAGGCTCTCGATGTTGATGTGCCGGCGCGTGAAAATAATCGTTACGCGGTTGAGCAGCCCAACGGCGTTCTCCGTAAAGGCGGTGATGGTGTATTCCTGTTCCATAAATTTTTTGCGTTTAGATGTAGCGACTGTATCCTAATTGGGGGGGGCTTTACTCAAATCGAATCTCCTCCAGCGACGCTCCCGCAGGGACCATCGGGAAGACGTTGCCTTCGGGCTGCACGGCGATGTCGAGCAGGTAGGCGCCCCTGTGCGCAAGCATTTCGTCAACGGCTGCGCTTAGCTCTTCCCGCTCCGCTACGCGCCTGCCGCGAATGCCGTAAGCCTCGGCGAGCTTCACAAAGTCGGGGTTGAGCATGGGCGTGGCCACGTAGCGCTTGCCGAAGAAGAGCTCCTGCCACTGCCGCACCATGCCGAGGAAGCCGTTGTTGAGCAGCACAATCTTTACCCCAATGCCGTCCTGCATGATCGTTCCCAGCTCCTGAATGGTCATCTGTATTCCGCCGTCGCCAACAAAGAGCGCCACCTCGCGGTCGGGCGCAGCTACCTTTGCGCCTATCGCCGCAGGCAGGCCAAATCCCATGGTGCCCAAGCCGCCCGACGTAACCACCGAGCGCGGCTGCTTTACCTCAAAGTAGCGCGCCGCCATCATTTGCTGCTGGCCAACATCGGTTACCAGGATAGCCTTGCCGCCGGTTTTGCTGCTGATGTGGCGAATGGCTTCGCCCATGGTAATGTCGCCCTCGCTGGGGTGCAGCTGCGGCGCGATGACCCGTACCTGCTCCTGCTCGGCGTACGGCGCAAACGAGCTTATCCAGCCCGTGTGCTTAGCTTCGGCAACGGCCTGCGTCAGCAGCGGGAGGCTGTCCTTGAGGTTGGCCAGCACCGGAAAGTCGGCCTGAACGTTTTTGTTCAACTCCGCCTTGTCAATTTCCATGTGCACCACCTTTGCCTGCCTTGCGTAGGCGCTCAGCTTGCTCGTGATGCGGTCGTCGAAGCGCATGCCAGCGGCGATGAGCACGTCGCACTCGTTGGTTTTTTTGTTGGGCGCGTAGCCGCCGTGCATCCCCAGCATGCCCATGTTGAGCGGGTGGTCGGCTGGCGCAACCGATTTCCCCAGCAGCGTCCAGCCAAAGGGAATGTCAGCTTTTTCTATGAGCGCCATCAGCTCCTTTCCCGCGCCCGCCAGCTCCACGCCCTGGCCAACCAGCGCCAGCGGCCTCTTTGCCCCGTTGATGGCGGCGGCGGCGGCGGCTATCTCCTCCCTGTTCACCTGCGGCGTGGGAACGTAGCTGCGTATGAAGCGGCACTTTTGGTAGCTAAAATCGCAGGTGCCCACCTGCGCATTTCTGGTGAAGTCAACCACCACCGGGCCGGGGCGGCCGCTGCCGGCTATGTAGAACGCTTTGGCCATGATTTGCGGCACCTCCGAGGCATCGGTGATTTGGTAGTTCCACTTGGTGATGGGCATGGAGATGCCGATGAAGTCGGTTTCCTGAAAAGCGTCGGTGCCCAGCATCGGCGCCCCCACCTGCCCCACGATGCACACCAGCGGGGTGGAATCGATCATAGCGTCGGCAAGGCCTGTGGTGAGGTTGGTTGCGCCCGGCCCGCTGGTGGCGAGCACTACGCCCGTTTTGCCGCTCACCCGTGCGTAGCCCTGCGCCGCGTGCACAGCGCCCTGCTCATGCCGCACGAGGATGTGCCGAAGCCGGTGGGCGTAGTAGTACAGCCGGTCGTACACAGGTATGATTTGGCCGCCCGGGTACCCAAAGATGGCATCAACATTTTCTTCTATCAGCGAAAGCAGCAGCGCCTCGCCTCCCGTTACTTTTTTCATCAGCGTTACAGTAAAAAAACAGCCTTTTGTTTTTATAAATTGCTGAATTTCAGTAATTTTACATTGCAAAAAAAAAACAAAAAGCCAAATGCTAAGCCACAAAAGTAGCATAAAATCTTCAATTATACGCAAACGGATAAAAATGTAAGGCAGAATTTATGGGGGAAATGTACGGTTTTTTTGCACGTAAGCCAGTCCTGCTAAGCGCCCACCACCGTAACCGTTTTACCGGCGGCCACCGCTTCCTTCCTCATGTAGATTTTTTCGTCCCACTTGACCGCATCGCGGCGGTCGAAGACAACCAACCACCCCTCTGCGCAGCCGTACACGTCCATGTAGCGGGCAGTTTGCTCAAGGCCTTCCTGCAGGTACTTCTCTCCATGTCTGATTTTGAGCTCTATGGGGTACTTCCGGCCCTCGTAAATCAGGCAGAGGTCGATGCGTCCGGTGCCGGAGGCCATCTCGCGGATGACCTGCCCCCCGCCGTTGACTACGCGCTGCAGGAACGCCATCATCACCAAGTGCGGCGCCGCCTCCCTGTACTCCACCTTCTCCACCCAAAT
>JAIRMD010000031.1 GCA_031258915.1 Prevotellaceae bacterium | reverse complement strand
CCGTCCCTAACGGGACGGGGGGAGAGGCGGTAAGGTTATCGCGTTTCTACCAACATTCCGTCCCTACGGGAGGCTGTGTGAAAAAGGGCGGTTAAACCTTATTTTTATTAGGCCAACCTTAGTAGCAGAGGAGTAACCCCACATATTTTCAACCTTATTACCTTATTAAACAGATGTTTATGGTTGCAAAAATAAGGTCAATAAGGTTGTTGAGGTTGTTGTTGCGCTTCGCGCTACTAAGGTTGCCCTAATAAAAATAAGGTTTGAAGATTTTTCACACAGCCTCCTGTAGCCGGGCGGCGCTTGCCGCGCAGCTTGCGCTACAGCATCGGCGCAAGCAGCCGCGAGAGGTTTTCCATGAAGCGCTCTCGGCGGGGACGCTTATGCCACGCTTCGAGGTCGAGCTCAACGCTGTACTGGAGGTCGTGCAGGAACGTTTCCTCCAGCTTTTGGGTGAACGGCCGGTCGTAGAAGAGCGCGTTCACCTCAAAGTTGTGCTCAAAGCTGCGCACGTCCATGTTGGCGGTGCCTACGGAGCAAAATTCGCTGTCGGCCATGAGCAACTTGGAGTGGGTAATTCCCTTGGAGTACAGGAACACGCGCACGCCCGCTTCGAGCAGCGTGTCGATGTACGACATGCTTGCCCACTGCGTAATGCTGGAGTCGGAGCGCTCGGAGATGAGCAGGCGCACGTCAACGCCGCGCAGGGCGGCGGCGCAGAGCGCGGTGAGCATGCTTTCGTTGGGGACAAAGTAGGGCGTGGCAATGTAGAGCGTGCTGCTGGAGCGGTTGATGGCGGCAAAGTAGGTTTGCATGATAGACGCCCAGTCGGAGTCGGGGCCGCTGGCGGCAATTTGCACCGTACACCGTTCGCTCACGCGGTGCTCCGGAAAGTAGCGCTCCACGTTGCTCAGCGACTGCTTGCTCACGAAGTACCAGTCGAGCAGAAACACAATTTGCAGCCACCGCACGGCGTCGCCCGCGAGCTGCACGTGCGTATCGCGCCATAAGCCGATTTCGGGCAGCCCGGCAAGGTAGCGGTTGGCAATGTTGATGCCGCCAACGAACGCCACCTTACCGTCGACCACCACAATCTTGCGGTGGTTGCGGTGGTTGATTTTGCTGCGAAAGAGCAAGAGCTTCACGGGCAAAAAGGGGTAAGCCTGCACGCCGCCATCGGTGAGCGACCGCAGGTACTTCTTGCTCAACCCCCAGCTGCCCAGATGGTCGTAGATGATGCGCACCTCCACGCCCTGCTTGGCCTTCCGGATGAGCAGCTCGCGCAGGTAGTTGCCGATAGCGTCGTCCTTTATGATGTAGTACTCCAGGTGGATGTGGCTTGTTGCCTGCTCAATGGCGTCGAACAGCGCGGCGTACTTTTCGGTAGCGTTGATGAGCAGCTGCGCGTGGTTGTAGCGCGTGGGGAAAGTTTGGTTGGAGTGCGCCAGCATTTGCGCAATTCCCTTAAAGTGCGTTTCGCTGGGCGACGACGGAAACCAGCTCAGGTAATCGTCGTTGATGGTGAGCAAGCCCATCATGAGCGCCAGCTGCTGCTGGTTGGATGTCTCCTTTCGCGAGAGCAGCTTGTCGCGGCGGTAGTTTTTGCCGAGCATCACGTAGAACAGCAGCCCCACAAAGGGCACCAGCGCAATGAACAGCGTCCACGCCAGCGTCTTGGTGGGGTCGCCGCGCTGCTGAATGACGGCAAGCACAATGACCGCCATCGTAAGCAAGTACACAATGCCGAGCGCAAAGCTATAGTTGAGCAGCTGTATCATACCCTGCAAATCAACGTAACGCTACCGGATGAAAGCTACGCGGAGGTATTCCCTGCGCCCGTTTGCGGGCTGCGCGTCAGCAGCCCAATGATGCTCAGCAAAAGCCCCGCAATGAGCAGCAGCAAGCCCAGCGTGCCTATCAGCGTTTGTATGGCGGCGTGGAATAGCACCACTACCACGCCAAGAACGCAGAAGGCAACCCCCAGAAAGATTTCGGCAAGCCGGCTTTTTTTGCCCTTTTTTCGTTGGCGCAAGGCGTTGAGCGCAGCGCCCACGCCGTCGATAGCAAGGGCAACCCCCACAAAGATAAGCGCAAACCGGCTAAATACCATTACCAGAGCGCCCAGCAGCGCGTTTCCTGCGGCGAGCGTCAGCAGGCGTGGCCGCTCCTCCCTGCGGTTGGGCAAAAAGGAGACTACCGCCAGCGCTGCGCCAACGCCGCACAGCGCTACGCCGGCGACGTAAACCAGCAGGCCAAGCACGCTCTCTGCGTTCACAAAGGTGGCTATCGACAGCGCTACTAAGGCAACGCCGCATGCAAGCAGCGCCAGCCACATGCTATTACCGGAAGATGTTTTAGATGTTTTCATTTTCATATGGCAGCTATTTTATGTTCAAAGCCGTCGGATTTTTTTTGTTATCCTGTACAGCTGAAGTTTTACAAATATACGATTTTTCGCCGTTACCTGAGAAATAATCATGATTATCCGGCTAAGAGATGAAAATTTAACGAAGTGTAACATATTCCGGATTGCTTCGCCGCGCCGCTTTGCCCAAAAGGCAGGATTCTTCACCACCGCAGGTCATGAGAGCTAAGAGTAGGCTTGCGCCAGCCAACTCTTAGCTCTTAACTCTTAGTTCTTAACTCAAAAGTCCCTGCGGGACTACCGGTTTGAGCGGCTACCGCAGCAGCCGTATTTTCTGTATGTTAAGATTGTTGAGGGAGGCGCAGCTTACTTGGAAAACTATTCAATGCTATAAAAATGGGGCTAATGCTATTGGTTTTTCAGCTAACGGGAGGGAATGTGAGCAGTGCGATTGGCATTTTTAGCGGCTATATCTCACATTTCAAACTTTTCGTTCGGTTTTCTGTTGTAGCATTCTACAATCCTTTCCATCAAATATAAAGACAACGCCAGCTGGCGTCCTGATATATCCCTGAACATGGCGGTGTACACCAAATGATCAAAAATCTTTTTGGACATAAGAGATATTATTTGCGCATCAAGAAACAGCACCATAGCGACATAAAGAGCAAATCTCGCATTTATTTCCATGAGCTCCTGCGGCATGTTTTGGTAGATTTCATCGCCTTCTTTGTCAATTTTGATTTGAATGGGTTTTAGCTTTGCAATCCACTTGATAGTATATGCTGCTTGCTTGTGTCTGTCTGCGTACTCAGATTTTGTATATTCCTTAAATCTTTCAATATCATCAAAGTATGATCGCACTACTCCCGCAAGGATAACCCGATTTAAGCAAATGACTTCTTTTGTTTGAGAGGATACGTGGCATTCGCAGAATTTTTTATATCCTTTTTCCAACGAATCAAATCTTTTCGATTCTTTAATTCGCCTCTTTTCCGAAATTTCTCGCGGGTAGTGTTTTTCCATTTCTATTGGATTTCTTCATTGCTTTTCAACAATTTAGGGAACGCCTCGTTGATAGAGTTGTCGTCGAATTTTTTGTTGCTTTCTTCATCGTTAAACTTTTCCGCCTCGTTGCCCAAGTTGACGCTGTAAATGCTTGCACAAAAACAGCTCAGCAAATACTGGCACGGGTGATCCGCCGACTCTCTTGCAGGGGCAGTGGTTTTCAAAGTTACCACCTGCGTGCTCAAGACAGATGCAGGTTTACCTGTGATTTTTTTCTTAACAATACGATATAAAACCAGCATATAATAGCGACTTTCTATCAGTATATACACAGCGACCAAAACAGGTAGCCAAGGGGCAATAATTTTTATAATTTCCATAA
>JAIRMD010000021.1 GCA_031258915.1 Prevotellaceae bacterium | reverse complement strand
TATTTGGCAAACCGTTTGGCTGGAGCCGGTGAGCGAAAAGCACATCGCCGCCGTTAGGGTCGTCCCCAACATCGACAAAGGCCAGCTGTCCGTTCAGGTGGACTCAAAAAACACCTCGCCATCCGACGTCGTAGAGGTGAAGGTAAAGGCCAACGGCGCTGTTGTTGCCTCAGCAAAAGCGGCTGCCCGCCAAGCGCTGGAGCTAAGCATCCCGGACGCAAAACTGTGGTCGCCGGAGTCGCCTTTCCTGTACGACTTGGAAATCAGCTTGCTGCAAAACGGAAAGGTAGCCGACAAGGTGAAAAGCTACGCGGCAATGCGTAAAATTTCCACCAAGCGGGACGAGCACGGCATTGTCCGCCTGCAGCTGAACAACAAAAACTACTTTCAGCTTGGCCCCCTGGATCAGGGCTGGTGGCCTGACGGACTGTACACCGCGCCTACCGACGAGGCCTTGCTGTACGACATTCAAAAAACTAAGGACTACGGCTTCAACATGATTCGCAAGCACGTGAAGGTAGAGCCAGCGCGGTGGTACACCCACTGCGACAGGCTGGGAATCCTCGTGTGGCAGGATATGCCAAGCGGCGACCGCTCCCCGCACTGGCAAAGTCACCACTACTTTACGGCAGCCGAGCTGCAACGCTCCCCAGAGTCGGAGGCCAACTACCGCAAAGAGTGGAAGGAAATCATAGACTACCTGTACTCCTACCCCTCGATAGTGGTTTGGGTGCCGTTCAACGAGGCTTGGGGGCAGTTCAAAACGCCCGAAATCGCAGAGTGGACAAAGTCTTACGACCCCTCTCGCTTGGTAAACCCGGCAAGCGGCGGAAACTTCTACCGCGTGGGCGACATGCTGGATTTGCACAACTACCCGCCACCAGCGATGTACCTCTACGACCCTGAAAGAGCCAACGTTTTAGGCGAATACGGCGGCATCGGGCTGGCTGTGGAGGGGCATATATGGCAGTCGGACAAAAACTGGGGCTACGTTCAGCTCAAAAATTCGGACGAAGCCACAGCGAAATACGTTGAGTACGCCGAGCAGCTGAAAGGCTTTATCAAAACCGGCTTCTCGGCCGCAGTTTACACCCAGACTACAGACGTAGAAATAGAAATCAACGGGCTAATTACCTACGACAGAAAGGTCATTAAGATGGACGAAGCCCGCGTGAGAAAAGTAAACCAAGAGGTATGCGGCATGCTTGAGTAGAAGCGCGTACGCATTATTTTGCTGCTACTCATTGGGCTTGTTTTGCTTTGTGACCCCAGCAGGGTTCGAACCTGCGACCGACAGATTAGAAATCTGTTGCTCTATCCAGCTGAGCTATGGGGCCAAATCGAAGCGCAAAGATACGTTTATAATAAATAATGAGCAACAGTAGCGCTGTTTTTACCTTGCCGGCGAATGCTCGGCGCTCTTCATAATTTTTAAGCATAGCACCTTTAACGCTATCAAAAATTTGATGATGATGCTGAGGCTGCTGCCGCTGCTGAGGTCGAAAACCAGCGCTACTGCTATGTACGGCTATAGCGTTTGGCTAAAATCAACAATGGCTTGCGCGAAAGCTTCCCACGAAAGGCTGCGCTTGAGTACGCCGATGCCGGCGGCAAACGTTTCGGCTTTTCCCGGCTCAAAAAAGCGCTTTACGCCCTGCGCAATTTCGTCTGCGTCGGGTCGCGGAACGATGATGCCCGTTTCGCCATCTACAACGGCCTCCTTTAGCCCGCCAACGTCGGTGGCAATCATGGGCAGGCCGAAGTGGTAGGCAACGGAGGTTATGCCGCTTTGCGTTGCCGAGCGGTAGGGCAGCGCACAGGCATCGGCGGCCGAGAAGAAGAGCGGCACCTCCGCATCGCTGATGTACCGCGCCTCGACGTACACGTCCTGCGCGTTAGGCAGGGCGGCTACCTGCGCGCGGTACTTCTCGAAGCTGCCGTACGGCTCGCCCGCTATGAGCAGCTGGTACTCCGCCGGAAGCTTCCCGAATGCTTCGATGAGCAAGTCCAGCCCCTTGTAGCCGCGAATAAGCCCAAAGAACAGCAATGTTTTTTTATCGGGGTGCAAGCCCAGCTTCTCCCGCGCCTCCGCTTTGGGGACTGCCTGCCCAAAGTGGTCGTAGAGAGGGTGAGGCTTGTAAAGGAATTTCGCGTCGGGCTTCAGCGAAAGCAAATCGCGCTCCACGGCGGCGCTCATTACGATTGAGGCAGAACTTTGCCCAATGAAGTATTTCAGCAATATCTTATCGAAAAAATACGGCTCGTGCGAGATGACGTTGTGAAATAAAGCAATAATTCTTGTATTTTTCCTCAACAACCTTGCAATGGCAGTATACGCCGGAATGAAAAAGGTCATCCAGTAAGCAATAATAACAATATCCGGTTGAAATTTTTTTATTATTCGGGCTGTTTTATAGTAGGATACCGGATTTACGCTATCAAGCACTCGTATGGCATTTATTTTTGAGAATTTAGAGTAACCCTCTACGTACTGCGTTTTACCGGGAAATAAGAAGTTGGGGTACATTCTGGAAAATGTTACTGCTTTTACTTCATGTCCTTTTCCCAACAACGC
>JAIRMD010000209.1 GCA_031258915.1 Prevotellaceae bacterium | reverse complement strand
TTTTGGAGGGGCAGCAGCGCGTTCAGAAAGCTGATGAGCAAATTCTTGTGCTCGCCAAATATCTTCTTGAACGGCAAATCGTTTTTGGGGTCTAAGTAGCGCGCCATAATCGTTTTTTTTATGTGCTTCTGTTTACGTACCAAAATGTCGCCGTAAATGTAGCGATTTTTTGCGTCGCTGCAAAATTTATATTTACCGCAACGCGGGAGTTTTATCGTAGATTTAATCAAAAAGCGTACCTTTGCAGAAATTTGTGATGAACATAAAAAACAGCAAAACATGAAACGAGCTATTCTTTCTTTCTTCTTGTGCGCCTCAGCGGTGCGCATAGCGGGGCAAGCGCCTGTTGACTACGTCAGCACCTTAGTGGGCACGCAATCCAAGCACTCCCTCTCTACGGGCAACACCTACCCAGCCATAGCGTTGCCCTGGGGGATGAACTTCTGGACGCCGCAAACCGGAAAAATGGGCAACGGCTGGGCCTACACCTACGATGCCGATAAGATACGCGGCTTTAAGCAAACCCACCAGCCCAGCCCGTGGATTAACGACTACGGGCAATTTGTCGTCATGCCCGTAACCGGAAAGCCGCTCTTTGGCGAAGACGAGCGTGCCAGCTGGTTTTCGCACAAGGCGGAAGTTGCCAAGCCGCACTACTACCGGGTATACCTGGCCGACCACGACGTGGTTACCGAAATCTCGCCCACCGAGCGAGCCGCCATCTTCCGCTTCACCTTCCCCCAAAGCGAGCATTCGTACATCGTTGTTGATGCGCTGGACAACGGCTCGTACGTAAAAATCATTCCGTCGGAAAACAAAATCATCGGCTACACCACCAAGAACAGCGGCGGCGTGCCCGACAACTTTAAAAGCTACTTCGTCCTCGTGTTCGATAAGCCGTTTACGTATCAGGCCACGGTTGCCGACGGCAAGCAAGCGCAAAGCGCCATGGAGTCGAAGTCCAACCACGCTGGCGCCGTTGTAGGCTTTGCCACCCGCCGGGGCGAAATCGTGCACGCCCGCGTAGCCTCGTCGTTTATCAGCCACGAGCAAGCCGAGCGAAATTTGCGCGAGCTGGGCAGCCGCAGCTTCGACGACGTTTGCGCAGCGGGCAGGGAGCGATGGAACGAGGTGCTGGGCAAAGTAGAGGTGAAAGACAGCGACGTTGACCGCCTGCGAACGTTCTACTCCTGCCTGTACCGCTCTGTGCTTTTCCCGCGCAGCTTTTACGAGTACGGTGCCGACGGCAAGGCCGTTCACTACAGCCCCTACAGCGGGCAGGTGCTGCCCGGCTACATGTTTACCGATGCCGGATTCTGGGATATATTTCGCTGCCTGTTCCCGCTTTTGAACTTAGTGTACCCCTCGGAGAACGTAAAAATGCAGGAGGGCCTGGTCAACGCCTACAGGGAGAGCGGTTTTTTGCCCGAATGGGCAAGCCCCGGGCACCGCGATTGCATGATTGGCAACAACTCCGCATCAATCGTTGCCGATGCCTACCTGAAGGGGCTGCGCGGGTACGACATCGAAACCCTCTACGAGGCGCTGCTGCACGGCGCGGAGCATGTGCATCCCAGGGTATCCTCCACCGGCCGCCTCGGGCACGAGTACTACAACCGCCTCGGATACGTCCCCTACAACGTGGGCATTAGAGAAAACGCCGCCCGCACCCTGGAGTACGCCTACAGCGACTGGACGATATACAAGCTGGCAAAAGCCCTCAACCGCCCGGAGGCCGAGGTTGACCGCTTTGCGCGGCGCGCCTTGAGCTACAAAAACGTCTTTGACCCGGAAACCCGCCTCATGCGCGGGCGCAACGAGGACGGCTCGTTCCAGTCGCCCTTCAACCCGCTGAAGTGGGGCGATGCCTTTACCGAGGGCAACAGCTGGCACTACACATGGTCGGTTTTTCACGACCCGCAGGGCTTAATTGATTTGATGGGGGGGCAAACCGAGTTCAACCGGATGATGGACTCCGTGTTCAACGTCCCGCCTTTGTTTGACGACAGCTACTACCGCGGCGTGATTCACGAAATCCGCGAAATGCAAATCATGAACATGGGCAACTACGCGCACGGCAACCAGCCGATACAGCACATGATTTACCTCTACAACTACTCGGGCGAGCCGTGGAAGGCGCAGTACAGGGTGCGCGAGGTGATGGACAAGCTCTACACCGCCGCCCCCGACGGCTACTGCGGCGACGAAGATAACGGGCAAACGTCTGCCTGGTACGTTTTTTCTGCGCTTGGGTTCTACCCCGTCTGCCCCGGCGCCAGCGAGTACGTGGTAGGCTCGCCCCTGTTCAAGTCGGTCGTCCTGAAGCTGGAAAACGGAAAGCAGGTAACCCTTTCCGCCGAAAACAACAGCGCCGAAAATCGCTACATCCACGCCATGGAGGTTAACGGAAAAGCGTACTCCAAAAATTACCTGACGCACGAGGATTTGCTGAGCGGCGCCGCCATTCGCTACCTAATGGCGCCAACGCCCAACAAGCAGCGGGGTATCGAAAAAAGTGATTTTCCATACTCGTTCGGCAATGAGCAAAAAGCGCCATGAAAAATTTACCGATGGGCATACAGCCGTTTTCCGATTTACGGGGGAAAGGCTACCTGTACGTCAATAAAACGGAAAGAAGACCGCGGCATGTCCCCGCTTGACGTGTCGGGTATTACTACCAATATCTCTACTCAGGAAATAGTAAACATCCTTCGTGATAGTAGAGCAATGGATAAGTAAATCCATGAGTTTCCGCTGGAGCTCAGAATTTGGGACGGCATCCGCCGCACGCGCCTCTACCCGGAGCAAGCCGCCTGCAAAATGGAGACCTTACCCGGCAGCGGAGCGTAAATTTTATTGCGTATTTCATATAATTTAATATTAGTTAACCGCTAACTATTGAAAAACAGGGTATCTTTGTACAGTTTTTTCACACACTTTTGTTACATGTTTTTGTTGGCCATTCGTTAAAAATAAACTTTGGTAAATATGCTACATGCGCTGACCATAAATAGTAGGATAACGTCACTTCTTATTGCCGCAATGAGGGTAGGAGCACAGCGTATGCACACACACACACACACACACACACACACACACACACACACACACACACAACGAGGCCGCAAGTTACGTAAAATTTTCCTCTTTTGCAATAGCTTGTAGCTTTTATTTTGCAGTGAACGGTCAGCTTTTTTGGCCGTTCACTTTTTTTGCGCTCACCCCTATCATCCTCATAAGCATCACAAACACAGCAGGCGGCAGCTTCTTTCGGCGGCCTGCTGTTTTTTTCATTTCTTTTTTTTATCACCAAAACAATTTTTATCATGAACAAAAAAATCTATCAAAATCGAGCAGGGCGAGCTACGCCCGCACCTGCTCATGCGGTTGGCGGCAGGCTACGGCGCGTGTGGCTGTTGCTGCTGCTCTGCGCCGTGCTGCCGTTGTCGCTGCTGGCGCAGAATCTCAACATCTCCGGCACGGTGGTTGACGCCAACGGCGACCCCGTGACAGGCGCAAGCGTTGTGGTTAAAGGCTCTTCTGCCGGTACGCTCACCGGAGTGGGCGGCGCCTACAGCATTACCGCGCCTGCCGACGCAACGCTGGTGTTCTCATTCCTGGGGCTGGCCTCTAAGGAGGAAGCCGTTGGCGGGCGCGGACGCATTGACGTTGTGCTGAGCGAAAGCAGCCAGGCAATCGACGAGGTGGTGGTGGTGGGCTACGGCACCATGCGCAAATCGGACGTAACCGGCTCCATTGCCGTGGCAAAAGCCGACGACATTCTGAAGCTCCAATCGTTCAGCGCGCTGGAGGGGCTGAAGGGAAAGGCTTCGGGCGTAAACATTTTCTCCAACTCGGGGCAGCCGGGCGGCGCAATGCGCGTTATCATACGCGGCATGAGCACCATCAGCACCTCGTCCGACCCACTCTACGTGGTGGATGGCGTGGTAATGGAGGACTTTAAGCTCATCAACCCCAACGACATTGACCACATCGAGGTGCTCAAGGATGCCTCCTCGGCGGCCATCTACGGGGCGCGCGGCGCAAACGGGGTAATTATGGTTACCACAAAGCGCGGCAGAACCGACGGCGGCGTGGCCGTGAGCTACCAAGGCTCGGTGAGCGTAGGCACGGTGGCCTCCTACATGGACCTGTTGGACGCCAACGAGTGGCAGGATGCCTTCATGCAGGCACTCGCTAACCAAAACACGCTCTACGGCAAGAGCTATTCCCTGAACAAGGCCGACTACTTTAAGGATCCCAACCTCTTTAACGCCGACGGTACAGCCAAGTACAACACCGACTGGCAGCGGGAGGCTACGCGCACGGCGGTGTCGCACAACCACCAGCTGAGCGTGCAGCAGGGCGACAAGAACTCGTCGGTGGGTGCTTTCCTGAACTACACCGACCAGCAGGGGGTGATGCTCAACTCCTACATGAAGCGCGTGAACGCAAAAATGGCCTACGATGCCAACCCTACGCCTTGGCTCTCTACGGCGGTGAACCTCCTGGTGAACCATACGTGGGGCAACGAGGCTGAGGAAGACGGCGGGCACCAGATGCCGCGCCGCTCCATGATTGAGTTCGTGCCCTTTATGCCCGTAACGCTCAACGGCGAGTGGACAAACAACAGCACCATCTCCGATGACCTCGGGCTGGAGGGAATGGCCAACCCGGTGCACGTGCTCACGGTGCAGGAGCGCATGCGCAAGCGCACCCAGATATTCGGCAACGCCGCCTTGACCTTCCACCTGCTGCCCGGGCTGGACTTGAAGACGCAGCTTGGCGTTGACAACCACACCAACAAGTATACCACCTTCTCGCCTTCCGGCCTGGTGAACCTTTCCTACACCGAGAGCAACGCAAGCATCGAAGATCAGAGCATTCTTTACTGGCAGGAGGAAACCTACCTGACCTACAATAAAATCTTTGATGACCACCGCCTTAACCTCATGGGCGGCCTGTCGTGGCAGGAGCGCGTGTACCAAAGGGACTACATCCGCACCAACAACTTCGACAACTTTTTTGGCGTAAATAACCTCCAAGCCGGAACTCGCCCCGAAACGCCGGAGTCGAGCTACGAGCGGTGGGCGATGAACTCCTACTTCCTGCGCGGCGCCTACACCTACAACGACAAGTACATGCTCACGGTAACGGGGCGCGTTGACGGCTCTTCAAAGTTCGGAAAGAACAACAAGTACGCCTTCTTCCCATCGGCAGGCTTAGGGTGGCTGGCGTCGAACGAAGACTTTTTGCGGGGCGTGGAGGCCATCAGCCTGCTGAAGCTGCACGCCAGCTACGGGGTAACCGGAAACAGCGAAATCCCTGTATACCAATCGCTTGCAACAATGTCGTCGGGGAACGCTCTGCTCAACGACGGGCGGGTAGCAACGAGCTACACCTATCGCTTGGCCAACCCAGACCTGAAGTGGGAGCGCACCAACCAGTTTGACATCGGCTTCAACCTGAACTTTTTCAGGAACAGGCTGAACTTCGACGTGTCCTACTACTACAAGCTCACCACCGACCTGCTGATGAGCCGCCCGGTGCCGCACTCCACAGGGTTTAGCTCGGTGATGGACAACATCGGCTCGGTGTCGAACATCGGCGTGGACTTTATGCTGAACTCGGTAAACTTTGCCTCGCAGGACTTCCGCTGGACTACAACCCTCAACCTCAACTACAACAAGAATACCATCGAGAAGCTGGGCGAAAACGACGAGGACATCCTCACCGGCCCGTGGTTTGTGTCCAACAACCTGATTATTCTGCGCAAGGGCGAGTCGCTCTCTTCCTTCTGGGGGTACGAGCGGACAGGGCTGGATGCCGCCAACGGAAGGGCTATCCGATCGGATGCGCCCACCATACTTGGCAACGGGCTTCCCGACCTCACGGGTAGCTTCATCAACAACCTTAGCTACAAAAACTTCGACCTCACGGTGGACTTTCAGTTTGTGGCTGGCGTAGATGTGTACCAGCAGTTCCTGCACTCCACCGAAGACCGCTTTGGCATTGCCAACGGGCTGAGCACCATCCTTACCGATGCGTGGACGCCAACCAACAAGGATACCGAAGTGCAGGCCATCGGTAATGCATATAGCGCATTTGGCGGCGTGCAAAGCTCCGCTGCCGACTCCCGCTGGGTATGCGACGGCTCCTACCTGCGCCTTAACCTCATCCAGCTGGGCTACACGTTCGACAGCCCGACGCTGAGCAGGCTGAAGCTGGGTGCCCTTAGGGCCTACCTCAACGTCAGCAACGTTTTTGTGCTGCACGCGAGCGATTTTCTGGGCTACGACCCCGAAGCCACCTCTAACCCGAGCGACCGCTGGGGGCAAAACGTTTTCTTCTTCCAGTACCCCAAGCCGAGAACATTTACGCTGGGGCTAAATGTAACATTTTAATTAACCCATTAACAACATAATAAAATGAAGACACACAAAAATGTAAGACAAGCCGTGGCGGGAATATTTTCCCTTTGCCTGCTTTTCGGACTGGCAGCTTGCTCCGATTTTCTTGATGAGGAGCCCAAAAGCTCCTTTGCCACAGGTCAGTACTTCGCTAAACCCGACCACGCACGGGCTGCCGTTAACGCGCTCTACCGGCGCGGATTTCCTGAGCTGTACAACGCAGGCAGCGCCTACGCAGGCCCCAACATCATGCTGGGCGGCTACATCTCCGGCTTTTTTGACAACGAAAAGAAAGATCAGGAGCAGTACGTAACGCGCTGCCAAGAGCTGAACATTACCCCGCAGAATGAAGTGGGCGGGCGCATGAACGACGTGTGGGATCCGTGCTACAACGCTATATCTCGCGCCAACACCGCCATCAAGTACATCCCCGAAACGCCGGACTTGAGCGATGCCGAAGTGAAGTACCTGCTGGCGCAGGCCAAGTTCTTCCGCGCGTTGAACTACTTTCATCTGGTAAAATCTTTTGGCGACGTGCCGCTAATAAAGGAGCCCTACGAATCGCTCGAAAACCTGTACGTTGGGCGCACGCCCAGCGCGGAGGTGTATGCCCTGATAGAGGCCGACCTGAAAGAGGCCGTTGCCGACGGTGGGTTGAAGGATGTTGGCTTTACGGATGATGGCGACTTTCGGTTCCGCGTAACCAAGTCCACCGCCAACGCGCTGCTGGCCAACGTGTACCTCCAGTGGAGCGGCTACCCGCTGCAGGCCAACCGCTACGCAGACGCTGCTGCTGCTGCCAAAGTTGTCATAAATGGAGGCAAGCACGACCTTGAGCAGAATGGGGCAAGCGATGCGGAAAGCGCCTACAATAAGCTGCGCAAGAATGATAAGAGCAAGGAGGTAGTGTACGCCGTAGAGTACAATGCCGGCATTAGCGACGGCGGCTGGTGGCCTTCCTACTCGGCAACCGAGGCTATGGTAGGTAAAAAAGGCAGTGATGGTGAAAACCTTTTCAAGTGGGCCATTATGGAAAATGTGTATGGCGTGGGCGATGATCTATATAACGCCTACGACGCTACCGACTTGCGCGGTAAAGAAAGGCAATTCTTTTATACGTCATATACGTATAGCAACAGACCCGGTAATGACACCACTATCGTTTTCTCGAATCGGTGCAGCTGGTTTTTCTTTGAGGATGCCGCCATGCTGCAAGGCGACAAGCCGGGTAAGGACAAGCCCGTCATTCGCTACGCAGAGGTGCTGCTCACGGCTGCCGAAGCCATTGCGCAATCCGAAGGCGTAGCAAGTGCAGAAGAGTACCTTAACAAGGTGCGCACCCGCGCCGGATTGCCCGGCGTATCAGGGCTGTCGAAAGATGCATTTATCGAAGCAGTCTGGGCGGAGCGCCTGCGGGAGTTCCCGCTGGAGTTTAAGGTGTGGGACGATATACAGCGCACCCGCAAGTACCCGCAAACCAATGCAGCGAACAAGGGAACGGTTACATGGGTTGACGTTATTGGCGCTACCAACCCGTGGGGGAAAAAGTTCGAGGCAAAGCACCTTCTGTGGCCAATATCGGCTAACGAAGTGCAGCGCAACCCCTCGCTAACAAATCCGGGATACTAAGGCTACAGCAAGGGGCAAAGGCGCTACGTTAGCGTAGCCTTCTCCCCTCAATGATCATGCATACAAAGGCCGCAAAGATTTTTCTCTTTGCGGCCTTTGGCGTTGTTCCCCTAACGGGGAGCGGGGGCGCATCATACGCTTTTTCTATGTGAATTGCCGTGCGCTACCTCCTGCGCTCTTTACTCATCCTTTTCCGTTTCCACGTACTCCTTCAGCAGCTTTTCCTGCACGTCGGGGGGTACCTGCTGGTACTCGGCAAAGCGCATGGTGTAGGTAGCGCGCCCGGAGGTGATGGAGCTGAGCGTGGTGCTGTACTTGTTCATTTCGGCCAGCGGCACGTGCGCCTTAACTACCTCAAAGCTTTTTTCGCTGCTCATACCCTCAATAATTCCGCGCCGGTTTTGCAGGTCGCTCATCACGTCGCCCATGCAGTCGGCGGGCACCAGCACCTCCACCTCGTAGATAGGCTCCATAATTTTGGGGGCGGCTTTCCTGAACGCCTCCTTAAAGGCGTTGCGGCCTGCCAGCTTAAACGAAATTTCGTTGCTGTCCACCGTGTGCATTTTGCCGTCGTACACCGCCACGCGGATGTCGCGGGCGTAGGAGCCTGTGAGCGGCCCTTCCTCCATTTTCTCCATAACGCCCTTGAGAATGGCGGGCAAAAACCGGGCATCGATGGCGCCGCCCACAATGCAGTTGTAGAAAACGAGCTTTCCGCCCCAGTCCAGCGCATACTCGTCCTTTCCGCGAATGTTGAGCGTTATTTCGCGGCCATCTACTTTGAACGTTTTCGTATCGGGAGCGCCGTCATCGTGAGGCTCTATCACTAAGTGCACCTCGCCAAACTGCCCTGCGCCTCCGCTCTGCTTCTTGTGGCGGTAGTTGGCGGCGGCCACTTTGGTGATGGTTTCGCGGTAGGGTATTTTGGGGTTGAGCAGCTCCACCTCAATTTTGTATATGCTGCTCAGGTTGCGCTTCAGGATGTTGATGTGGTGCTCCCCCTGCCCGCTCACGATGATTTGCTTCAGCTCCTTGGAGTACTCCACGAGTATCGTTGGGTCTTCCTGGTGAATCCGGTTGAGCGCCTCGCCCAGCTTTTCATCATCCGCAGCGTTGGCGGGCTTTATGGCAGCTCTGAACTTGGGCTGGGGGAAGGTGATGGGGTAAAACTTCCACGCTTTTCCGCCTCCGTTCAGCGTTTGGTTGGCGTGAGTGTTCTTCAGCTTGACGGTGCAGCCGATGTCGCCTGCCGCCAGCGCCGGCAGCTTTGTCCTGTTTTTTCCGGCCGATGCAAACAGCTGCGTAAGCCGCTCCCGGCTATCGTTGTCGGCGTTGACGAGGTCTATGCCTTCGGTAATCGTTCCGCTCATCACGCGGAAGTAGCACAGCTCGCCCATGTGCTGCTCTACGGCCGTTTTGAATACAAAGAGCGACGGGGGGCCGCCGGCGTCGCAGGGTACGACCTCCTCGCCCACCGTTTTGTACTCCCGCGCCTTTTCGGGCGAAGGCGCTACGTTGATAATGAACTCCATGAGGCGCTTCACGCCTATATCCTTTTTTGCCGACAGGCAGAACACGGGCATCACCTCGCGATTTTTCATGCCTGCACGCAGCCCGCGCCGTATCTCCTCCTCGTCCAGCGTGCCCTTTTCAAAGAAGAGCTCCATCAGCTCCTCGTCGTACTCTGCGGCGGCCTCTACCAGCGCCTTGTTGAGCTCCACGGCGCGATCCATTTCGCCGCCCGGAATTTCCAAATCTTCGCGCTCTCCGGTATCGCCCTTGAACTTGTACATTTTCATCTTGAGCACATCCACAAAGCCGTCAAAGCCCGCGCCCGTGGCCATGGGGTACTGCACCTGCACCACCTTTTTGCCAAAGGCATCGCGCAGCGCGGCAACGCTGCCGTCGTAGTCGGCCTTACCGCTATCCAGGTGGTTGATGGCAAGAATTATCGGCTTGTTGTGCTGCTCGGCGTAGCGAGCAAAGATTTCGGTACCCACCTCCACGCCGTTCTGCGCGTTGATGACCAGCACGCCGGTATCGCACACCTTAAAGGCGGCAAACACGCCGCCGGAAAAATCGTCGGAGCCGGGCGTATCAATAAAGTTGAGCTTGCGGTCCATGAACTCGGCGTACATTACCGCGCTGTAGATGGAGCGCTGGTAGGCTTGCTCAACCTCCGTGCTGTCGCTCACGGTAGATTTGGCCTCTACGCTGCCTCGGCGGTCTATCACCTTTCCTTCAAAGAGCATTGCCTCAGTGAGGGTTGTTTTTCCGCTGCCGGGGGCGCCCAGCAGCACAATATTGCGGATTTTTTCGGTGGGATACGTTTTCATACTTAAAGTGGCTTGAAGTTAAGATATGCTGTTTAAGGACATGGTAGATATTTACTTGGCTTCGTCTTCGGCCAGCGTTTCGGCGTCGATGAGAATGCGGCCGCAGTACTCGCACACAATAATTTTTTTGCTCAGCTTAATATCCACCTGCCGCTGCGGTGGAATTCGGTTGAAGCATCCGCCGCAGGCATCGCGGCTCACCGAAACTACGGCCAGCCCGTTTCGCGCATTAGCGCGGATACGCTGGTAGGCGGTGTAGAGCCTTGCCTCTATTTTATCCTTGTACGCCTCAGAGATTTTGCGGAGTTCGTCCTCCTCGCGCTGGGTTTCACCGGTGATTTCTTTTAGCTCGCTACACTTGGCTTCTAAGGCTATTTTTTTGTCATTTAGCGTGGCGGATGTTTCTTCTACGAGCCGCTTCTTTTCTTTGGCCTGAAAGGAAAATTCTTTAATCTTTTTTTCGCTCAGCTCAATTTCAAGCGTCTGAAACTCAACCTCCTTCGAGAGCGAGTCAAACTCGCGGTTGTTCCGGACATTTTTTTGCTGATCGTTATACTTCTTTATCAACGCTTTTGAAGTTTCAATATCGCTCTTTTTCTTCTGCACCATGCTATCCATTTCGCGGGCTTCCGACTG
>JAIRMD010000191.1 GCA_031258915.1 Prevotellaceae bacterium | reverse complement strand
TTAGTGGCGGGGATATTCCCGCTGCACGTGCTGAACGAGCTGGTGAGCATTGGCACGCTGATGGCCTTCTCCATCGTGTGCCTGTCCATTGTTGTGCTGCGCAAAACGCAGCCTCACCTGAAGCGCCCATTCAAGGTGCCGCTGGTGCCGCTGCTACCCCTGCTGGGCGCCGCCGTTTGCATCCTGCAAATGGTGTCGCTGCCGTGGAACACGTGGCTCCGCCTCATTGGGTGGATGGCGCTGGGCCTTATCATCTACTTTACCTACGGCATACGGCACAGCAAGCTGCATAAGAAATCTTGAAAAATGAAAATCAGCATTCTGCTTTGCGATACTTTTCCGGGGTTGCTGCCGCCCGACATACCTTCCTACGCGGGCATGTTTCAGCAGCTTTTCAGCTCGGTTGATTCCGATGTGCAGTGCGAGGTGTTCGATGTCCGGCAAGGCGTTTACCCTGCAACGCTACGCAATGGTGAGCTCTACCTGGTAACGGGCAGCAACGCTTCTGCCTACGATGCCACCCCGTGGGTAGCCCAGCTGCGGGCGTTCATCCGCCTGCTGCACGCCGGGAGAATGAAAATTGCCGGCGTTTGCTTTGGGCATCAGGTGGCGGCGCAGGCGCTTGGAGGGAGTGTTGCTCGCGCAGCGCAGGGCTGGGGGGCAGGCGTTCGCCCCTCGCAGGTGGTTGACGGCAAAGCTGCGGCTTACTTTCCAAGCGGGCAAATGCGGCTGCTCTACAACCACCACGACCAGGTGGTGGCGCTGCCGCCCGACGCCGTGCGCTTTGCCGCCAGCGAGTTTTGCCCCAACGAGGGCTTCTACATCGGCAACCACGTGCTGACGTTTCAGGGGCACCCCGAGCATACGCACGAGTATAACCGGTACTTGCTCCTCCACCACGCGCAGGACGAGCCTACGCCGGCGCGGGAGAGCGCCCTGCAAAGCTTGGCGAGCGCCACCGACCACCTCGCCGCCGCAAGGTGGATGCTGGACATGGCGAAAAAGTGAAAAGGGTGAAGCTCCAAAAGTAGCGCTTAAAGTAAAGTAAAGTATACCATGTTCATGGTATTTTGCTACCGCTTCAGCTGCTCCATCCTGCATCCTACATCTTTGCCCGAAAAGGCAACGCCCAAAAGAATCACCCTGCCGATGCTGGAGTTGTAGTAGCGGCGCTTTCGTATTTGCGCCATTGCCTCGCTGAGCAGCGCATCCACCTTCTTCTCTGCATGGTATTTTATTTCGGCAATCACGGTCAACCCGGGCTGCTCCCAAACCGCATCCGCGCGTCCGCGGTTGTTCGATTTTTCGCCCTGTACTTTAAATCCGAGCAGGCGCATCCATATCAGCATCATCGTGTGGTAGTAGGCTTCGTCGGCGCGGTGAAGCTCGTAGGGTACGGTGGCAACCATCGCTTCGAGGCTACCGGCAAAGCCGGCCTCGTCGCAGCTGCCTATCTGCTCCTCCATCGTCCGGCGAAGCTGGTCAACCTGATAGCCGGGATATTTGCCGTAGGCTTCCAGCAGGCAGGACAGAAATGCCTTGTTGACTTCCGAATTGGGAGCTCCAAGCGTGTAGAGCAATGTTTCGCCAACCAGCTCTACCTGCTTGATGGTCAGGTAGCCGGTCTGAAACAGCAGCGGCACCTCGTCCATATTCGGCGGGTTATACCCCTTAAATATGCTGTCGCTGACCACCAGCGGCTCCAGTATAGCGTCCGTACGGTTACGCCGTTGAATAATATCTATCAGAAACGTTGGCGTGCCGGTGTCGAACCAGTAGCTGGTAAAGCGCCGGCTATAAAAGAACATTAGGGTCGAAAACGGGTTGTACATGGAGGTTTTGCCGTCCCAAGTGTAGCCATCGTACCAGTAGCGGATTCTTTCCAGCAAGCGCTCTTTTGTCATTTTCAAATGCTCGGCAGCGCTGCCGATATGCTCGGAGAAGTTGGCCTCGAGCTCCTCCTGGGTGTAGCCGCAGATAGACGCGAAGCGTTCATGTAAAGAAATATCATTGAGGTTGTTCAGCGCAGAGAAGACGGACAGCCCCGAGAACTTGGATACGCCGGTCAGGAAGATAAAGCGTAAATGCTCGTCGGCGCCTTTCATCACCTGGTAGAAATCGTGCACCGCCCTGCGAATATCATCCAGCTGGTCGTCGAAGAGGTGGCTCGTAACAGGCTTGTCGTACTCGTCTACCAGCACGACTACTTTTTCGCCCGCTTGCTCGTGCAGCTGCGTTAGCAGCTCATCAAAGCAGTCGGGGGCGGTTTCTCCCCCAAGCGTCACGCCGTACCTTTTCGCTACGCTGCGCAAGTACCGGCACAAGCTGATTTTCATTTCCGCCAGCGTGGAATGGTTTATCAGCGTCCAGTCTATCCGGACAACCGGGTATTGCTGCGACCAGCGCCATCGGTCGTAGATGTAAAGACCCTCGAACAGCTCTTTTTTCCCTCTGAAAACTGCCTCCATCGTGCTTACCAGCAACGATTTGCCAAATCGACGCGGGCGCGAAAGAAAGTAAGCTCCACCGTTGCCGATCATTTCATAGATCTCTTTTGTCTTATCCACGTAAAGGAACCCGCTTTCGCGCAGCTTCTCGAATGACTGTATCCCTATCGGTAAATTTTTCATAGCGAATAAATTTTATAGGGCAAAGGTACATTCTTTTTGGGAAAAAATGCACCCTGCATTTTGTGGTG
>JAIRMD010000164.1 GCA_031258915.1 Prevotellaceae bacterium | reverse complement strand
AGCGGAGCTCGGCGCAGCCAATAGAGGGTGATACACGGTTTTCCACATTTTCCGAAGGTGGGAAGCTTGAGTGCTTATTTTCCTGCGGGATTGCTTGGGCGACAATTTGAAATGCACCCTTGCCTACATCTATGGCCAACGCATTTAACCTTCCTCTAAAAATCCCCGATGGTGTCTTATTGTAATCGCTTTTTCGGTGGCGTTGACCGCCGGCGCATACGCGGAATCCGCCATGAGCGACCTGCTTAAAAATCTTCACCTGAAAGAATGTCAAATGGATGCGCTGTGGTCTTTTGTGAATAAAAAAAAGCGTTTGACGAAGAGGAGCTTGTTCATTACAAGACGGCTAAACACGCCCCCCCCCCCCCCGCACACCAGCCCTCTCCTCTGTGCAGGAGTAACGGATAAAGTATGGGATATTAAACGTGCCTTTGAGATTCCATACATTTATGACAATTGAAATAGGATGCCACCAAAAAAACAAGGCTGCCTCAAAAAAATACTTTTGAGGCAGCCTCTTTCGCTCTGCAAGCGAGCCTCGCTACGGTTTTGCCCAAAAGAGCTTGCGGTAGTAGGTGTCGGTTGCCTGCACCTTGGCGTAGACTTCTGCGTTGTTGGTGCGCTCGTCCAGCGGGTAGCGTAGGCGCTCAAAAACGTTCGGGTAGGCCGACGATAGGTTATCCGTGGGGAACGTGAGCGCGGGAATACCGGTGCGGCGCACCTGTGCCCAAGCCTCCGGCATGTCGATGAGGCCGCAGTGCAGCCACTTTTGCGTGCCGATGGCCACAAGCTTATCGGTGGCGTTGTCCCACCTGCCCTGCGCAAACTCAGCAGTATTTGTGGGAGGAGTTACCGGAGTGCGGTAGGTGCCCGTGGCGTTCAGCCCGTAGTAGAGATCTACCGACTTTGTAACGCCCTCCTTAAAGGCCTCCGCTGCATTGCCCGTGGCGTAGCTCTTTTGGAAGGCTTCGGCCTTGATGAACCATACCTCGGCGGCAGTCATCATGAAGCCGGGGAACTCGGCGTTGCGGCTGAACGTTGACGTGTCGATGGCCGCGTAGAGAATCCCGCCTTGGGCTGCTGGACGGATCATGTTGTTGCTCTGGTCGGTTTCGTTCTCGTCGGTAGCCATGCCCACGTAATCGCCGTTGGAGTTGGGGTCGTACATGACTTCTAAGCGGGGGTCGTCGGCTCCGAGAGCGTCAAGCATTGCCTTTGAGGCGCGGTTCACCTGCCCTGCCCACGACTCGATGCCCTGTATGCCGACATCGGAAGTTCCAACAACCTTGAAGTCGTCCGTCGAGTTGTCGGCTTCAATCCTGATGTTGTCGCTGTTGGCCTCTATCACCGGGTAGGTGTTGGGGTCGGCAAGCATCTCCGCGAGGATAGCCCGCGCCTTGGTGGTGAGCGAGCCGTTGTCGGCTACGCGTATGGCCATGCGCAGGCGGAGGGAGTTGGCAAACTTGCGCCACTTGGCCAAGTCGCCCCTGTTGATGTAGTCCTGCGCCGGAAGGTAGGCGGCCGCAAGCGGCGACGGGCTGTAGGAGGCCAGCTTCGTGTTGATGGCTTTCAGGTCGTCGAGCATCATTTCGTAGAGCGTTTCGGCCTTGTCGTAGCTCGGGCGGGCGGTTTTCACGTCGCCGGTCAGCGCAAGGTAGCCGGCCTCGGAAAACGGCACGTCGCCAAAGAGGTCTACGATTTCCTGCAGCTGCTCGTAAAGGAAGATTTGCGACAGCAGCACAAAAATTTCGTAGTCTGCCTTTTCGCCGTCCGTCAGCTTGCCGTAGGTATTCTCCAGCAGCCGGTACTGCGCGAGCGTGTAGTAAAAGTGGTTCCAGCGGTCGTTGATGTAAGTTTCTCCGCTGCCGGAGTACCTGTTTGCCGAGTTGACAAATCCAACCGTTTGGGCGCAAACCCCCAGCAGCCGGAAGTCGAACGTAAACACCCTCCAGTACTCCGTGAAGGTGAAAGTTTTTCCCGTGAAGAACACGCCCGTCATCAGCTTGTCGCAGGATACGTTGGAGGTCTTAGATGGGTCGATGTACTTATCCTCGTAGTCGGATTTGCTGCAAGCGCTCAGCGTGAGCAGCGCTGCGGCTGCCGTTATTGTTAAGAATAAATGTTTCATAATTTTTTTCTTTTAAAAAGTTTATCCGTTCAAAAATTAGAAGTTGGCGCGTATGGAGAATCCAAACGTGCGGGTGGTGGCCGTTGAGCCGCCTATCTGCGTTTGCGACATCCACGTTGTGCCGTCGGTGGCCTCTGCGTCAAATGCCGGAAGGTTTTTGTAGATGTAAAACAGGTTTCTTCCGAAGACGGACAGCGTGAGGTTTTTGCAGGCAAACTTCTGCGAAATGTTTTCCGGCAGTCGGTAGCTGAGGCTCAGCTCGCGCAGCTTCAGGTAAGAGTTGTCGAACACGGCGTGGCTGTACTCGGTAACGCCGCCTGCATCCGGCCCCCAGTTGTAGCTGTAGTAGTAGTACCGGTCACTTGGGACAATAATGTCGTTGGGCGAGCCGTCCTCCTTTACGCCCGGCAGGATTCTTCCGTTGTCGTACACCCGCTCGCCGTTAGGCCCGGCGGAGCCAGAGGTTGCAATCCTCTTGCCGGCGAAGTCGTCGCCTTCAAAGTAGTAGGTAAGCCCGCCGTTTGCCGCGTCGCGGTAGGGCATTGACTCCGCAAGGATGCCCTGCCCCATCATGTACTGGTAGGGAGTGTTCACAATGTCGCCACCTATGCGGAAGTCGAACACGGCATCCAGAAACCAATTTTTGTAGCTCAGCGAGGTGCCGAAACCGCCTGTGGCGTCGGGCATTGCGTTGCCCACTTTCCGGCGCTCGGTGTCAACAATGTAGATGCCGTCGCTGCTCACCACTTTATTGCCGTTAGCGTCTTCCTTGGGGGCGTAGGCGTAGATGTCGCCCATCGGCTCGCCTACCCGCGATACCACCAGCGCTGCTCCATTGTCAATGTCCACGTGCTGCAGCTCGTCCACGCCGTCCATCAGCTTCACCACCTTATTCTTGTTGAAGCCGATGTTTCCGTTCAGGCTCCACCTAAAGTCTTGAGTTCGTATAGGCGTACCGTAGAGCGCCAGCTCAAACCCCTGGTTGGCCAGCTCGCCCACGTTCAGCAGGACGGACGTACCGCCGGAGGACTGCGGCATGGTGGTTTGCAGGATTTGGTCTACCACAGTGTTGGTGTAGTACGACACCTCAAAGCCCACGCGGTCGCCGAGGAACTTGCCCTCCAGCCCAAACTCCCACTCGTACTTCTTCTCGGGGCGGATGTTCTCGTTGCCCAGCTCTTTGGGCGAGCGGTTGTACACCCACGAATCGTTGTTGGAAAACGAGGCCTGATTGTAGGCAAGGTTGGCCTTGTACACCTCGGGGGCGTTACCCACAATGCCGTAGGAGGCGCGCACCTTGCCGTAGTCAAACCACGCCGGGCGGCTGTCCTTCATGGCTTCGGAGAAGATGACGCTCGCGTTCACCGAGGGGTAGAAAAAGCTGTTGTTGCCCGGCGCAAGGGTCGAGCTCTTTTCCTGCCGCACCGTGCCCTCCACGTAGGCAAAGTGGTCGTAGGCCAGCGACAGGGTGCCAAAGACGGCCGTTTTCAGGAAGTCCGTTTTGTTCATGTTGGCCTTTGCCTGATTCTTGCTGGCGTTGAGGTGGAACCAGTTCTCCACCGTCAGGCCGCCCTCGGTGTTCACCGAGGCCTCGTAGAGCTGCTCTACCCGCCCCTGGTAGCCCACGTTGGCCGTTACGCCGAAAACATCGGTGATTTCCTTGTCGTAGCTCAGCATTACGTCGCCGTAGTAGATTTCGTAGCGCTTGCTGGTCAGGCCGTAGTAGCCCGTTGTGCTGCCAAAGGCAAGCGGCTGCTCGGTGCTTTCCTGCCGCTCCATTTTTTCGGCCGTCAGGTCGGTGGCAATGCGCCCGCGCAGGCTCAAGCCCGGAATGATGTCCTTGTACACCGGCGTTACGCTGGCTATAAAGCGGTTGTTGTTTTCGTACTGCTCGCGGCCCAGAATATTCCAGTAGTATTCCCTTAGCAAGCCACCGTAAGAGGCCGGCTCAAAGAAGAACGACTCATCGGGGGTCAGCGACCGGGTGATGCTGCTCACGTTGTAGTATCCGAGGCTGGTGCGCGTCATCTCGCGCATCAGGCCTACGTCCTCAAAGGAGCCGAACATGCCGCTAAAGTTGTGCGTTAGGCGGCTGATGCGGTACGGGCGGTTTTTGATATCCTGACGAATGTAGTTGGCGGTATACTCCACCTGCACCTTTTTGCTCAGGCTAACGCTACCCGTCAGGTTAAAGTTGTGCTTGGCGTAGTCGCTGTTGTACTGCGTGGGGGTGTTGTCCATAAACGTGTAGGAGAGGCGCGTGTTGGAGTTTTCCGCCCCCTGCGTAATGGCCACGTTGTAGGTTTGGTTGAAGCCGGTGCGGAAAATGTCTGCCCACGGGTTGGACGAAATGGCGCTGTAGGGGCGCACTTTTCCGTCCCAGTAGAGCACGTCACTCCCGTCGTACTTGGGGCCAAACTGCCGCGTAACGGTGCGGATGCTCTTGTACTTTTGCCCGTTGAGCTCGCGCTCGTAGAAGCCGCCGGTGGACTTCTGGTAATCGTCGTTGCGCCCCATGATGTCGGCTCCGGGGCCAAAGACGGTTTGCATTTCGGGCATGTAGGCAATTTGGTCAGCCGAGAGCGAAACGTTCACGTCCACGCCCAGCCCTGCGCCACGCTTGCCGCTCTTGGTGGTGATCATGATAACGCCGTTGGCGGCCTCCGAGCCGTAGAGCGCCGAGGCCGAGGCGCCTTTCAGGATGGAGAGGCTGGCGATGTCCTCGGGGTTGATGTCCACCAAGCCGTTGGAGTTGATGCGCTGGTCGTCCCAGTAGCCTTTATCGTTGGCGTTGCCGTTGCGCACGGGCACGCCGTCAACGATTACCAGCGGCTGGTTGTTGCCCGTGATGGAGCTTAGGCCGCGCACGTTGACCGACACCGCCGAGGTTGCGCCTCCGGGCGAAGATTGTATGCGCACGCCCGGCGTTTTTCCGTAGAGCGCGGTGGCAAAGTTCGGCGTTCCGGTTTTCACCAGCTCGTCTGCGCTCACGGTGGCCACGGAGTACCCCAGCGTCTTTGCCTCCTTGCGGATGCCCAAGGCGGTAACCACCACCTCGCCGAGTGCTTGGTCGCCTTCGCTCAGCGTAACGTCAATGCGCCCGCGCCCGGCAATGGCTTCCTCACGGGTGGTCAGGCCAAGGAACGAAAACACCAGCGTAGCGTCGGCGGGTGCGCTGATGGTGTAGCCGCCGTTGGCATCGGTGGTTACGCCCACAGTGGAGCCTTTGACCACAACGCTTGCCCCCACCACAGGGTTGCCCTGGCCGTCGTGCACCGTACCGGAGATGTTGAGATTTTGCGCGTGCAGCGACAACGGCAGCACTGCGCATAGCAGCAGCGGCAGCAGGCGCTTCATACGCCTTAGCAAGCCGCCGGTTTCCCGAACAGAGGTGGGCATAGCCCGCCCCGTTCGATGTTGATCGAATAGCTGTTTATTCATAATAAAAATGGTTTTGTTAATAAAAAAAGATGGGTTGAAAAAATAGCAAGCAGACGACAAGCGCCGCTGCTTACTATGCTGGCTATCGGAGAGAAAATAAAAAAAGTGAACGGTCGAAATGCTCGACCGTTCACTCCAAAGTAAAAACTATAAACTATTGCAAGAGAGTAAAATTTTACGTAACTTGCGGGCTTGTGTGTGTGTGTGTGTGTGTGTGTGTGTGTGTGTGTGTGTGTGTGTGTGTGTGTGTGCTATACGTATGCGCACAAATGCCCATCACGGGCAGAATGCTATTTGCTGCAAAAGGCATAGTAATATGGGTAAGGCTGTCCGCCATGGCTTCTAAATTTGATTACGCTGCTGTCAATGCTGTCAAGTTTGTTGGCGGCGCAAGCACCGCTGTCTTTACTACCGGCTCAAAAAAAATCAATCGCGCCAGCGGTGCAAATATAGGCATAAGTTGCCAAATTGGTTCCAATCTTAGTCCAAAATAAAATGTTAAATAACTCAATTTGGCATTTGACACCGGCTTTTAATGCTTGTTTTTACAAATCCCACAGATGATACGGATTTTCGCCGATAAAAAAAGCCGGCGAAAATCTGCGCCATCTGCGCTCTTAACCGCCTGAAATTATGAAATGCACCCCATCAGCAAAAAAGCGCTAAACGCTGGCTGCGTCCCAGCCCCGCAGCTATGGCTTCCGCTCCAGCTGAGCAATGCGTTTAAGCAGCTTCTTCATTTCGGCGCTTTGCTCGGCAAGGGCGCTGCTTTGCTCGGCAATCACGCCTTCTTTTTCGGCAAGGGCTTCGCGAGCAGCGGCGAGATCGCACTCCAGCGTACCGCGGGAGGCCTCCCACCTCGCTGCATCCAAATACTTATCGTAGTACGC
>JAIRMD010000186.1 GCA_031258915.1 Prevotellaceae bacterium | reverse complement strand
GTAATGTACTCGCGCCGGCCATGCACGTAGATGTGGAAGTTTTTGTCGAGCTTTATCACGCTTTTGAGCACCCGCGCCTGCCTCTTCACGGCGGCCTCCGAGATGCCAAACCGCTCCGGTATTTTGTCGTCGCTATCGCTATCGCGGTCGAGCTCGCGCTTGTAGCTTTTGAAGCTTTTGATGGCCTCCGGCTCTGCAATGACCTCCTGCGCAAACTCATCAATGTCGAAGCTGTCGTTCTCCTTGAAAAATTTTGCCGACTTGTTGAGCATATCGGCCTGGTCGGCTTTGGTAACCTCGAATGCCTCAGGTAGGCGCTGCGTAACAAAGCTTTTGCAGAGCGATATTGCCTGCTGCGTTCTGAAAAAATCGTCCTTTCGCTGCGCAACGCCCAGGAAGCAATCCGTCCAGCGCTGCTCGTCGCTGATGCTCCGGCTGCTGCCGGCGATGGCGGCCAAAAAGCCGTTTTCGCGGTCGGCGTTGAAGATGAGGCAGCCCCTGTCCAGCTTGTTGATGTTGATGCCGCTGTGGGCGCTGACATCGAAGCGCTCGCCGCGCGGAAATATCTTCAAAAACGTTTCCTGATTTTCGGATTTGAACAGCCCTACGGCATCCACCGTTTCGCCGTCCATCATGCAATTTTTGAGGTAAACGACAAACAAATCGCCACCTTTTGCCCCTGCGCTGTCGCCCTGCTCGTACAGATGCTTGGCCAGCGCCACCGACTGCTCCATCAGCGCATCGGGATTGTCGAAAATGGCGCACACGCAGCCGTACGCCACGCTTGGCGCGGCAGCGCCGCCTTCGCGCCGCAAGCAGTAGTAGCCCTGCTCCTTGAACGGCGATAAAAAGTAGCGCAGGAGCAGCTCGCCTACTTCGCTGCTCACGCTCAGCGGCGCTGCCGACAGCAGCATACCCTCGCTGCCGGCTTTGCTGCCCACGCGGTGCACTACAACCTCCTGTAGAATGGCATCGTTGCTTGTAATCATGGCTATATCAGATGAAATTTTTCGCCCACCACCACTTTTATGCTCTTGGGAACGAGCTCAAAGGAGAAGGGAGAGTACCCGCAGGCCTCGCCGTCAATCTCAATTGGGCTTGGCGGGTACGAGATCATGGAAATATTTTTGCCTTGCGCGGCTTTTACCTTGTAAAAGTTGTAGATGGTGCCGTTGTAGAGGCGCTGAAAGTTGGTGAAGAAGCAGTAGAGGGTCATTTTGCGCATCAGCGTAACGTCCATCAGCCCATCGTCAACAACGGCAGCTGGCATTTGCAGCATTCCGCCGCCGTTGTATTTTCCTACGCCCACAGCGCCGCTGAATAGGCGGCCGTCGAAAAAATCCTTGCCGTCAACCTTCACGGCGAACCGCTTGGAGCGGTACTTGAACAGCGTAGCCAGCGCGCTGTACAGGTAGAGCCACGTGCCCGTCCGCCCCGCCTCCTTCAGGCGGTTGAAGCTGCGGTTGACCATAGCGTCGAAGCCAATGCCCGAAACGTTGGCCATGTAGCGCGTTTGCTTCACGCGAGCCTCCTCGAAGGTGATTTTTCCTACATCCTGCAGGATGGTCTGCTCGCGGCAAATGCTGTGCACGGCGTCGGTGTAGGTGCGCGGGATGCCCAACATGCGCACCCAGTCGTTGCCCGTCCCCACAGGGATGACGGATAGCGTAACCTCGTGCGCCGGGGCTTGCTGCTGGATAAACAGCCCGTTCACTACTTCGTTTACCGTTCCGTCGCCGCCCACCACCACAATTTTGCGGAACCCGTCGTTCACCGCCTTGACGGTAAGCTCCACCGCGTGAAACTTTTTTTCGGTGAACACGCAGGTAAAATCCACCCCGCTAAAGTTGAGGCGGTTTGAGATGGTTGGCCAATCGCGCAGCCCGTGGCCGCGACCCGCCTTGGGGTTGACGATGACCATCCAGCGAGATAATTTTTCGGTAGCAAGCATGAGCTATGAGCTATGAGTTATGAGTTATAAATTATTACTTTGCCTCTTCCGGCACTCCAAATTTTCCCCGCTGCAAAGGTAGGATTTTTTGTAAATATCTCGGCTTTTACATTTGTTAATAAATTTATAGGGCGTATTATGAGGCATAATTGAAGTTTTATTGCTATACTTGCAGGATATTTTGAGATTAAAAAAATCTGTTTTCGGGTTAACAAACAATAGGATATACAAATGGCAAAAGTAGTTGCAATTGCAAATCAGAAAGGCGGCGTGGGCAAAACTACCACCGCTATAAATCTGTCGGCAAGCCTTGCAGTGCTCGAAAAGCGGGTGCTGCTCATAGATGCCGACCCTCAGGCAAACGCTACGAGCGGCTTGGGGTTTGAAGAAAAAAACGTGAAGACAACCATCTACGAGTGCATGGTTGACGACATCAATCCGCGCGATGCTATTCTGCAAACCGAGATTAAGTATTTGCACCTGCTGCCATCGCGGGTAGATCTTGTAGGCGCGGAGCTGGAGCTGGTAGACCGGCCTAACCGCGAGGTGGTGCTGAGAAGCGTGATAGCGCCGCTACAGCCCGATTATGACTACATCTTTATCGACTGCCTGCCGTCGCTTGGGCTTATTGCGCTCAATGCTCTGACTACGGCCGATTCGGTAATTATTCCCATACAGTGCGAGTTTTTTGCGCTCGACGGGCTGGCCAAGCTCCTCAACACCATTCGCATGGTGCAGGGCAGGCTGAATCCAAGCCTTAGCATCGAGGGATTTCTGCTCACCATGTACGACGCCCGCATGAGGCTTGCCAACCAGGTGGTGGAGGATGTGCGCAGCCACTTTGAGGATATGGTTTTTGCAACCATCATAGCGCGAAACGTAAAGCTGAGCGAAGCGCCGTCGTTTGGGAAACCTGTCATCCTCTACGATGCGCAGTCGAGCGGCAGCGCAGGCTACCTGAACCTTGCCCGTGAATTTTTGCAGCGCAACAACGCTACTGCCATTGACAATAAAGATAAACAGCTATAGGAAGCAATGAAGAAGCAAGAAACGAAAAAGTTAGGAAAAGGGTTGGGTGCGCTGATGGGGGGCGTACAGCTGGACAAGCAGCTGGTGGCTCCCGGCCCTATAGCCCCCCCCCTCCCTGCCCCCCCCGCTGCGGGTCAGCCGGCAGCCAGCGTAAAATCGGAGCTGGTAAAGGAAATCCCTTTGTCGGAAATAGAGCCTAACCCCCAGCAGCCTCGCTCCATGTTCAGCGAGGAGGCGCTGGAAGAGCTTTCGAATTCAGTTAAGCAGTTTGGCATTATACAGCCTATTACGGTGCGCGCCGTAGATGGCGGAAAGTACCAAATCATTAGCGGAGAGCGCCGCTACCGGGCATCAAAAATGCTGGAGCTCGAAACCATCCCCGCCTACGTGCGCGAGGCCGACGATAACGACAGCCTGCTCATGGCGCTGATAGAAAACGTTCAGCGCACCGACCTCGACGCCATAGAAATAGCGCTGAGCTACCAGCGCCTGGTAGACGAGCTGCGCTTTACGCAGGAAGAAATCAGCGAAAAGGTAGGCAAAAAACGCTCTACCGTTGCCAACTACCTGAGGCTTACGAAGCTGCCGGACGAAATACAGCGAGCTATCCGCGAGCAGCTCATCTCAATGGGGCACGC
>JAIRMD010000143.1 GCA_031258915.1 Prevotellaceae bacterium | reverse complement strand
GTTCGGCATTGGAGTAGCCGGCAGACCTGTGGCAGGAATGGTAACATCAAAGCTTGTGGCCAAGGGTGAAATTTTGGGGTCAAACATTATGTCGTCCATTTGCATTTCGTAGAACTTTGAGTCTTCGGAGGTGATTTCCACAGGCGCAACCTCAATGGCGGGCAGCTGAGCAATCACGGTATCCCTCATCACAACGGTATAGGTGCCGTTGCTATCTACGCTGATGAGCCCGTTGTCGGGAGGGATAAACTTGCTGAGCCGGAAGGTGTCTGTGGCGCCGAGGTATAGCCCAAAATGCTCTCCGCCAATCGACACTTCGGTGTCGATGCCTTTGGAGAGGTCCAATTCGTCGTCAACGCAGGCCGCCGAAGCAAGCAGCAGCAAAAGTAAGGTAATCCAAGCAGGAGATTTCATTGTATTTTATATTTAGCGTTGATTATAAGCATTATGTATGCTGCACGGCGGCAACAAGGCTTTGCCCCTACAAAAGTTGCAGAATAAAAAGGGGGAAGTATGGGAAAAAAAGATATCGCCGGAAAAAAGCATCAAAAAAAATTCTTTCAATCAACGCGGCAAAGATATATCAAAATTTTCAAAAAATGTTCAAGAAAATGCATTTGAGCATGTTTTTTTACGCTAAGCAGGCCTATGTAGGCATTGTGCCATAACATATTAGATATTATGTCAGCTTATTTTTGCAATGCAACGGCTTACCTTTCAACCTGAAATTATGCAGCGCAGCGCAGGTGGCAAATATTTGATGCACGCAATTGTCCCGCCTAAGCCGGCATTCGTCTTTAACAATGCGGTAGCGCTTGATGCTGCCAGCGGCATGCTCTACCCGTATCCGCTATTTTTTTATCGTGCACACGCCCGTCAACGGTCGGGCTGACGTGCAGCTCCGCGCAGCAGCAGCCGATAATCACCGTATTTTTTACCGTATGCTTTTTTAATGCGTTTGCCCTGGACATTGGTTGCGTTTGCGCGTAATTGGGAATTTAATGCTACCTTTGCAGCAGATTTAAGTCTGCTGCCAAAGGAGGCATTTGTAAACAGCGTTGAAATTCGACCTTCTCCATACCGATTCCGGCTCTTCGGCGCGCTGCGGGTGTCTGCACACGGCGCACGGCGACGTGCATACGCCCATTTTCATGCCGGTGGGTACGGCGGCTACCGTCAAAGGCGTTTTTCACCGCGATTTGGAGCGGGAGGCTGGCGCCGAAATCATACTTGGCAACACCTACCACCTGTACCTGCGCCCGGGCGTAGCGGCGCTGGAGGCCGCCGGAGGGCTGCACAAGTTTTCGTCGTGGAGCAAGCCCTTGCTGACCGACAGCGGCGGCTATCAGGTGTTTTCGCTGGCGGACAACCGCAAGCTCTCCGCCGAAGGCTGCACGTTCCGGTCGCACATTGACGGCTCGCGGCACCTCTTCACGCCAGAAAACGTGGTGGACATCCAGCGCAGCATCGGCGCCGACATCATCATGGCGCTCGACGAATGTCCGCCCGGCACGGCAGAGTACGCCTACGCAAAAAAATCGCTGGAGCTCACGCAGCAGTGGCTCGAGCGCGGCGCGAAGCGCTTCGACACCACCGCGCCAAAGTACGGGTTTGAGCAGGCGCTGTTCCCCGTCGTGCAGGGCTGCGTTTACCCCCACCTGCGAAGAGCAGCAGCCGAGCACGCAAGCGCGTTAGACCGCGACGGCTACGCCATAGGCGGCTTAGCCGTTGGCGAGCCCGCCGAGCAAATGTACAGGATGATTGAGGTGGTCAACGAAATTTTGCCTAAGCACAAGCCGCGCTACCTGATGGGCGTGGGAACGCCCGAAAATCTGCTGGAGGCCATCGCGCTGGGCGTGGATATGTTCGACTGCGTGATGCCCACCCGCAACGGGCGCAACGGGATGCTATTCACCTCGCAGGGCATTATCAACATACGCAACCAAAAGTGGGGGCGCGATTTTTCCCCCATCGACGAGGCCGCCCACACCTTTGTGGACAGCGCCTACAGCAAGGCCTACCTGCGCCACCTGTTTACGGCCGGCGAAATGCTCGGCGCACAGATTGCCAGCCTGCACAACCTCGGCTTTTACCTGTGGCTGGTGCGCGAAGCGCGAGCGCACATTGCCAGCGGCACATTCGCCGAATGGAAGCGCAAAATGGCTCAAAAAGTGGCATCCCGAATTTAATTTTTTTTTTGCAGTAAAGTAAGGAGAAAAGTAAGCTGATGAAAATTCTTGACTGGTACATCATTAAAAAATTCCTGAGCACGTACGTCTTTGCCATCATCGCCATGACGTTCATCATCATTATCTTCGATATCAGCCAAAGAATAGATAGCTTCGTAACAAAGCAGGTTCCCCTGTCGTCCATCATGCTCGACTACTACGCCAACTTCGTGCCGTACTTTATCAACATCTTCAGCGCGCTGTTTACCTTTATTGCCGTCATATTTTTCACGTCAAAAATGGCAAGCCACACGGAGATAGTGGCCATGCTCTCCACAGGCGTCAGCATGGGGCGCATCATGCGGCCGTACCTGATGGTGGCCACGCTGATAGCGCTGGCCAACTGCTACATCGCCAACGTTGTGATACCGCCGGCGTCGGTGCGCCGCTACAACTTTGAGGAAAAATACCTGAAAGGCCCATACTACAACAAAGACCGGCATATCCACCGCCAAACGCAGCCGGGCTACTACGTTTACTTCGAGAGCTTCAACGTCCGCAACCAGACGGCGTACAACTTTTCGCTGGAGCACATCACCGACGAGGGGCTGGCATCGAAGCTGACGTCAAGCGAGGCGGTTTGGGATACGGCGGCAACCGTATGGCGCGTGTCACGCTACGTGATACGCGCCATTGGCGACAGCAGCGAGGTAATCAGCACCGGAGCCGCGCTGGATACGCTGATTAACCTCACCGGTACGGATTTGTCCGTCCGCGTAAACAAGCTGGTGGAGACTATGGGGTACCGCGAAATAAACGCCTACATCGACATGCTGAAGCTGCAGGGCGCCGCTAACGTTGACGAGGTGCTCATCGAAAAGCACAAGCGGTTTGCCTACCCCATAGCAAGCATCATCCTCACCATCATCGGCGTGGCGCTCTCGTCGCGCAAAATACGGGGAGGCATTGGGCTGCACATTGGGCTGGGGGTAGGGCTAAGCTTTGCCTACATCCTCTTTCAGCGGTTTAGCGAAATGTTTGTGCAGGGAGGGTGGCTCACGCCCGCCATCGCCCTGTGGATTCCTAATATTTTATTTTTGGCGGTAGCTATCTGGCTGTATAAGGTAGCGCCGCAGTAGGAAGCTACTAAAAAAATGCATCGTACATCGAACATAGAAGTAAAAAACAAGCGAGCCTACTTTGATTACGAGCTGGTGGAAACGCTCACGGCGGGCATGGCGCTTACCGGAACGGAAATTAAGGCTATTCGCGAGGGAAAGGCTTCCCTTGCCGATTCGTACTGCCTGTTCATCAACGGCGAGCTGTGGGCGCGAAATATGCACATAGCGGCCTACCGCTTTGGCAGCTACAGCAACCATAACGCCAAGCGCGACCGTAAGCTGCTGCTGCAAAGGCGGGAGCTGCAAAAGCTGACCCGCAAAACCAAGGAAAAAGGGCTGACAATTATCGCGCTCCGCATTTTTATCAACGAAAAAGGCTTAGCTAAGCTCGACATTGCGCTGGCGCGAGGCAAAAAAGCCTACGACAAGCGCGAAAGCATCAAGGAGAAAGACCTGCGCCGCGAGCAAAACCGCGCTGCCGGCTAACCGGCAGTAGAGGCTCAACGCAGCGCTCACTGTACGCTCTCAAACCAAATGCGGAAGCGCAGCGGTGTGTAGGGGTATATCGGGCGGGAGGCGTTGGTGGTGGTGCCGGTAGCGCCGTAGCCGTAATCGGAGGTAAACACTACCTCTACCGTGCTGCCTTCTGCTACGTTGAGCAGCGCCGCGTCAAACGCTTTTATCGACGTGCTCGACAGCAGCGCCCTCGAAAAGGTGTGGCTGTAGTACGTTTGGTACGTGGAGGTCGAGGTGGTGGTATCGACGCTCCACCCGGCCCCGTAAACATCCTTTCCGATGTTGGAGTCCAGCAAAAAGCCATCGCGAAGGTAGTAGCCGGTGTACTTCAGGTTTAGCACATCGCCATTTTTGGCGCGCAGCGTGGTGTCGTTTCGCTGCACGGTGTCGATGTAGCATACGTAAATACCCTCCAGCACCGTCCCCATAGAGTCTACCGCAGGCACAAACTTCTCGGCGTTGCTGCTGTTGCTATTGTATTCGGCCACGTGCTTCTCCACCATGCGCCGCTCGCGGGCGGCTGCCGAATCGGCGCACGCTACAATCTCGCTGAGGGTGACGGTAAAGATAACCGGCGTGTTTGCGGCCACCCCCGTAGTGCCCGTCGACCCAAAGGCGTGCCACGAGGCCGAAAGCACACTGCAGGAGTCGCCCACGCTCATCTCACCAAGTGCCGCGTGCAAAGCTTTCTGCATGTAATCCTTGTGGTAGTACGAAAATATGGGAGCGTAGTGCACTGTGGCCGCAAACGTGCCCAGCTGGCGGGCCTTCAGCGAATCGGTGGTTTGGTAAACAGCGCTTCTCGAAATAGGAAGCAGCTCTCCCGTGTAGCCAAACTCCACGTAGCTCTCCTCTTGGGGCTTTGCGTCAAGCCCCGAAGCGCTACGCACGTGCTCAAGCAGCCACAAGCTGCTATCTGCAGCGAGCGGCTTTGCG
>JAIRMD010000056.1 GCA_031258915.1 Prevotellaceae bacterium | reverse complement strand
AACCGCAGGTCAACGACCTGCGGAGCGCATACCCGTTGCTTACCGTCGTCTCGGAAGTCCTGCCTTTCAGGCAGGAGGCGGTGGGGGCTATCTCCCTCCGCAGGTCGTTGACCTGCGGTGATGAAAATTACGTCCTTTCAGGACGTTCCACATGCTCCGACGGTGGGAAACTTGAGTAAGTCAGTATTTCTCTTTGTGCTTCCCTGACTTCATTTTATGCACTTGCGTCCGCCAGTGCATCCGTATTAGCTCTTACCTCTCAATAGATTTCGCGACCTCCGCCGCAACTTTTTCAATGGCGCTCGTTACGTTATCGTCAAGGACACCCCTTTTTATCGAATCAAGAATATCCTCCCTGTGCTGCGCCTCCAGAATATCCACAAACAGCTTTTCAAACTCCGGTACCTGCTCGGCCTTGAGGCTGCGCAGCAGCCCGTGCGTTCCGCAGTAGAGCACGGCAACCTGCTTCTCTACCGGTATGGGCTGGTACTGCGGCTGTATGAGCAGCTGGGTATTCTTTTGCCCCTTGTCTATGGTAAACGCCGTTACGGGGTCGATGTCGCTGCCGAATTTTGTAAACGCCTCCAGCTCGCGGTACTGCGCCTGATCTATCTTGAGCGTCCCCGCCACCTTTTTCATGGCCTTGATCTGGGCATTGCCGCCCACGCGCGACACCGAAATACCCACGTTGATGGCAGGGCGAACGCCCTGATTAAACAGGTCGTTTTCGAGGAAGATTTGCCCGTCGGTAATGGAAATCACGTTGGTGGGGATGTATGCCGACACGTCGCCTGCCTGCGTTTCGATGATGGGCAGCGCCGTGAGCGACCCGCCGCCCTTCACCTTGCCTTGAAGGCTTTCGGGCAAGTCGTTCATTTTTTCGGCAACCTCCTGCTGGGTGTTTATGCGCGCAGCGCGCTCCAGCAGGCGGGAGTGGAGGTAGAAAATATCTCCCGGATAGGCCTCCCGCCCCGACGGACGGCGCAGGATGAGCGACACCTCGCGGTAGGCCACCGCTTGCTTCGACAGGTCGTCGTAAACCACCAGAGCGTGCCGCCCCGTATCGCGGAAGTATTCGCCGATGGCTGTTCCCGCAAAGGGCGCAAAGTACTGCATGGCGGCGGGGTCGGCGGCGGTAGCCACCACCACTACGGTGTAGTCCAGCGCCCCCTTTTCGTGCAGCGTGTTGACGATGGAGGCCACCGTAGAGCCTTTTTGCCCTATGGCAACGTATATGCAGTAAACGGGGTCGCCGTTGAGGTAGCCCTCGCGCTGGTTGATGATGGCGTCCAGCGCAATGCTGGTTTTTCCGGTTTGGCGGTCGCCGATGATAAGCTCGCGCTGCCCGCGCCCGATGGGTATCATCGCGTCAACGGCCTTTAGGCCCGTTTGCAGCGGCTGGTTTACGGGCTGGCGGTAGATTACCCCCGGCGCTTTGCGCTCCAGCGGCATCCGCAGGCGGTTGCCGGTAATGGCGCCCTTGCCGTCGAGCGGCTCGCCCAGCGGGTCGATAACCCTGCCCAGCATGCCCTCGCCAACGCTTATGGAGGCAATTTTCCCCGTGCGGCGCACCGAAAAACCCTCCTTAATGCGGTCGGTGGAGCCCAGCAGCACCGCGCCAACGTTATCTTCTTCGAGGTTCATCACCACGCCCATCATGCCACCCTGAAACTCGAGCAGCTCGTTGGCCTCAGCGTTGGCAAGCCCGTAAATACGCGCTACGCCGTCGCTAACCTGAAGCACAACGCCCACCTCGTCAAACTCCAGCTTGACGTCGATATTCTCCAGCTGACGCTTTAGAATCTCGGAAACTTCGCTTACTTTTATATCTGACATAACCCTACTTTAAATTAGGAATCCAACCTTTTCTGTAAGTTGTTTAATTCATTGAATATGATAATTCTACGATAATCATTGTTTTTACAAATCAATGAAAATCAATGCTTCTGTGTTTTTTCATTCCGTTAGGAATGCACCCAACAATGCTAACTTGACATTCCTGCGGAATGCCAGTTTAGGGCGCGGGCGATATTTTCTACCGAACTATACATCCCTACGGGATGTAAGAACGAGATACACTTGCAAAAGTTGATAGCGTCATAAATTGGTGGTGCAAAAAACCTCATTTACACCTAATTTTAATAACATAATAACCTCAGTAGCAGGTTGATATGGTATAAAAACAACCTTATTACCTTATTAAATTAAATAGCTTGTAATCAGTGATAATACTTGCCGTATCATACAATTTACGACACTATATCAAAATTTCTAAATGCTCGCCAGCTGCCTCCTGATTTTTTCGAGCTGCCCTGCCACCGAAGCGTCAACTCTAAAATCGTCCATTTGGAAAATAAATCCGCCGCCCAAGCTCGGGTCAACGCGCACGTCGAGCTCCACCGTGCCGCGCGTGCGGCGCTCTACGTCGTACCGTATCCTGCCCACAAAGTCGCCGGACAGGGGCGTAGCCGAAACGACGGAAACGCGCCCAATGCGGTGCACGCGACGGTAAAGGTCGAGGTAGCTGAGGGCAATGTTCTGCAACGAGCCTTCGCGCCGATTTTCGAGCGCCAGCCTCACAAACCGCCGGTAACTTTCGCCCGCCGTCGCGCCGGCGGCGCTGCACAGCAGCGCTTCCTTGTCGCCGGTTGCCACTACGGGGCTTTGCAGCGTTTCGCGGAGGCGTGGCGTAGCCGCTATGCTTTCGGACAGCAACTTCATGCTTTCGTACATGAGCTTGTCCTCGCCACGCGCCGCCGCAAACTCCAGCAAGGCCTTTGCGTAGCGCTTTGATATAAGTCCGTCATTCATAGTATTTCAAATCATTCTTTGGGAGCGAATAGCCTCCGCTACGGATGTGCTTCCACATCGCTTGCGCCGGAGGGTTTTATTTTGCTGATAATTTCGTAGGCGTTGGCAAAACCGGCATGGATTACGCGGGCGTCCAAAATGCCGTCGTAGTAGCCGTCTAAGTGCAGGACATTGTACACGACATCCAGATATTTCAGCATTTTGCCGTCTTTTTTGCTTATGTTCCGCGTGTAAAAATCAATTGACCGACGTCTTTTCTTGGGCAGCTCCACGTCTTTCAGCGCAAAATACGTGTCGAGCGCAAGGAGCACGCCGTTGTAAGCCGCTCCGCAGGCGGTGCGCACATACTTCCGGTCTTGGTAGTAGCTACCTTCCTTCTTCGCTTTTTGGAGCGTTTCTTTGGCGTTATCCATATAGCGCATTGCCTCCGCGTAATTTTTTTGCTTGAGCTCTTGTTGTTCTTTTATCGACATGGCAGGCGGTTTAAAAATGTAAAACAAAAACAACACTATGTAGCCGCAATATCTTCAAAACAGCAGCCGTGTGCTGCACGCCGCAAACTCCAGCAATGCCTTTGCGTAGCGCTTTGATATAAGTCCGTCATTCATAGTATTTCCAATCATCCTTTGGGAGCGAGTAGCCTCCGTTGCGTTTGCAGAGCTCCAGCAAGTTTTTTACCGTCCAGTATGGGTTTTGGGTATGCTCAAACCCGTAGTGCTCCTCAAGAAAAGCAATACCTTTGAACTCTTTCAGATAGTCGAACGCTTCGCTCCGCGTGAGGCAATACTCCCCTGCAAACTCATGAACGATAAAAACAATATAGTCTACTGTATCGTCTGTTGAATATTTTCTCGCTACTTCTCCCAACTTTTAGTTTTTAGTTTTAGTTTTTAGTTTTTAACTCCTCTCTCCTCCCGCTTCAGCAGCTCGTAAGCGTAAGCCGACGATTCACGGTAAAGCCCCGTAGCCTCGTTAACAAGCGCCCGACCGGTTTTGGAGAGATAAACAATATCCATTGCCTCGCTCACCGACAAATTTTTGTTGTCCTGCATCAGGTATTTTGTGAGGTCGCTAATGATAAGCTCAATCATTACCTCAGCGCAACTCCTTTCCCGCCTGAGCAAGCTCACTGCCGCTGCCGTGCAGAATGCAAGCTGATGGGTTGCCTCCCTGTAGGTAATTCGCCTGAGCACCTCCTCCATGCTAATGAACCCATGCTCGTAAAGGGAAAACTGTACGTACATTTTGTCGTTAGCAACAGGCCCCTCTACCACGTCGTAGCTATGCGCCGGTTGTGGGATGTCTCTGTTGCGGTTCATCATCACAAACTCAACCCATTCCACAGAGGGGGCGCTGAACTTTTTTACGGATAGCGCACCACTCGTCAAGGCGGCTTCGTCAACGTCAAAAGCGGTTACTACCGGCTCGCTATTGTCGCTGCTCGCCTTATTTTTTGCCCGTTGTTCGGCGTGTTCCCTTACGCTTGTCACGTAAAAACCTCTGCCAAAATCCCTGTAAGGCAAGCAGCGCTCCAAGTTCACCTTTTCAATTGGGCTGTTGCTCCCGTGGTAAAACTTCATGTGCGTAGGTCGTATTAGTGGCTGCGTTAGTTAGCGCTTGTGGCTTCGTTTTCTGCGTATATTTTCCGCTTCTTCCGCCATTTGCAGCGCAAAGGATTCTTGTTGCTCCCTGTCGTCGAGGCGGTGGCGCAGAATTTTCTCCGCAATATCTACCGAAAGCAAGGCAACCTGCGCGTTGATTTCGCTCAGCGCTTTTTCTTTTTGCAGGTCAATGCTGCGGCGGGCTGCTTCGAGCTGCTTTTCCGTTTCTTCCACCGCCTTTTGCTGGGCGCTTCGCACAATTTGCTCGCCGTCGGCAATTGCTTTTTTGATGATTTCGGTTTGCCGCACGCGCGCCTCGTCAAGGATTGCCAGCGATTCTTGCCTTACGTTCTCCAGCTTTTTTGTTGCCTCTTCCGCCGCCTGAAGCGATTGGCTGATGTGGTCGCGCCGCTCGCTAACCATGCGCGTGATAACGGGAAAGCCAAACTTTGCCAACACCCCGAAAACTATCAGGAAGTTGAACAGCATCCAAAACAAAAGTCCGAAATCAGGTGTAAGCAATGCCATAGTAGCGTTCGATTATGAGTACAATACTAAGAAACACAGCACAATAGCAAACAGCGCAACGCCCTCAACAAAGGCCGCCATGATAATCATGGACATGCGAATAGTGCCGGCCGCCTCCGGCTGACGAGCCATAGCCTCCATGGCCGATGCTCCGATTTTTCCAATTCCAATGCCTGCGCCGATTACGGCAATGCTTGCGCCAATAGCTGCAAAGGCCTGCGGAAGGTTTGTAATTTGCAGCAGCGTGGTTAGTAGTGGTGACATAATGTATTTGTTTTTAGTGGTTTATAAAATGGTTTTTTGGTTGATAGACTAATTTTTTTCGTATCATTTATTCAACTTTCTCAGGCGTATTCCCGAATTCTTACAGCACGGCGGGCTGTATTATCCGGTAGAAACCAGCGTTTTCCTCAATCGGCATTCCGCAGGGATGTTACCTGTGAGGTGGGAAATTAATACCCGACAAAATCTTTGATAATTTCAAAAAACTTGCCGCTGTGTACAACATAGCTTCCGTGACTCTCACCCTTGATGATTTGCAATTTGCTGTTCTTAATTTGCGCCGCGATATTTAGCGTGTGCGCTTCTTTTACTATATCGTTTTGCCCTGCCAGAATAAGCGTTGGCGCTTTGATTTTTTGCAGCTCGCCATCGCCTATATTCGGTTGGGTGAGCAGCATTTTTATCTTTTGGTTGCGCGTAAAAAAATATACTACTCTAAACAAAAGCATCCAGCGGCGCTTTACCCCCTGCGGCGTCAGGTTTGCTCCGCTCACAATCAGCTTATCGAGCAAATCGGGATGCTGTGAGGCTATGATGATTCCTGCAATTCCGCCATCGCTGAATCCGTAAAAAACAGGCTTTTCCAGCTTCAGCTGCTTTATAAATTCCGCAAAATCGTTGGCAATATCTTGATAGTTGTACGTATTCACTTTGCTGCTGTTGCCGTGTCCGCGCGTATCAACGGCGTATACGCAAAATCGCTTGCTCAACAAATCGGCTGTCTTGTCAAATATTTCATGCGTTTCGCCATTTCCGTGAGCCAGAATAAAAGGCTGCCCGCTGCCTGTTTTTTGGTAAAACAGCTCAATATCGTTCACCCGTATTTTCATAACCCGTTACTCATCATATAATCCGTTGCCGCTTTTTTTGTATTTCAGCCTGTTTTCGCCTATTTCTTATGCACCACGTGGTGCTCGGGGCGCGAAAGCCCAATGAATACCGCCGACAGCAGCGTAAATACGTAGGCCTGAATGTAGGCTACCAGCAGCTCGAGGCAGTTCATCACCAGCGACAGCACAATTGAGAAAACGGTCATTCCCGCATTTATTCCGGCGCCCAACTTTGCGGTGATGAATATCAGGAGCGTAAAGGCCAGTATGACCGTGTGGCCGGCAAAGATGTTTGCCAGCAGACGTATCATCAGCGCAAAAGGCTTGGTAAGCACGCCAAAGAACTCTATGAGAGGCATCAGCGGAATGGGCGCCTTGAGGAGCAGCGGAACGTCGGGCCAAAAAATTTCCCGCCAGTACTCGCGGTTGCCAAACAGGTTTACCGCCACCAGCGTGCAGAGCGCCAGCACGAGCGTAATGGCGATGTTGCCGGTGGTGTTTGCGCCGCCCGGAAAAATGGGAATTATCCCCATTACGTTGTTGATAAGGATAAAGAAGAAGGCGGTGAGCAGGTAGGGCGAGTAACGCTTGTAGTCCTTGCCGATGCTGGCGCGCACGATGTCCTCTTCTACATCCATTACGAGCATTTCCATAGCGCACACAAACTTGCTGGGCGTAGAATTTTTGGGGCGTCGCCTGTACCAGCGGGCTACGCCCAGAAAGATTCCAAGCATGATGGCGGAGTTTATCATCAGCGCAAGCGCGTTCTTGGTGATGGAAATATCCCACGGGCGGTACACCTCGCCTGCCGCGTTAACCCCCACAACTTTACCCTCATACTTTTCCCCCTTTTCCGCTATGCGAAAGCCCTCGTAGGTCTCGCCGTGCGCCAAGCGTTTTGAGGAAAACAGGCGCCAGCCGCCGCCGTCGGAGCGCACAATCACGGGCAGGTAGATGGAAATATGGCGCTCCCCGTAGGTGGTGATATGCCACCAGTAGCTGTCGAATATGTGCTCCGTGATGATGTCGCCTATGGCGAGCTCCTTCTCCCCGCCCTCGCCGCCGTGCTCCTCTGCCGATGCGCATAGCGGCGCAAGCAGCGCAGCCGCTGCAATGCACGCTAAAGTAATATGTTTACCGATATTCATCATTTAACCGTTTACCTGTTAAAGTAATTCATATTTTTTCATCAAAACGTTTGACAACTTTTTGGATGCCTGCTGATTGCGTAAGCTGTTTACTTTTTCTTTTGCTTGACCGTGTGCTTGAATTTCATCAAGGCAAAGTTGATTTCAATGCTTGTCTCGGTATCCGTAACCTGCAAG